>DOMV01000081.1 GCA_003509805.1 Planctomycetaceae bacterium | reverse complement strand
AAGTGGCGGGCACCCACGGCATCACCCGACCCGGCGGTTCCGCCCTCAACGCGGGCCAGGTCGCCGGTTTCCGTATCGCCGAATACATCGCCGCGAAGAATCGCGGGTGGACACTCGATCGTTCCGCGGCTATCGACCAAGCGAAAGCGGACATACGCCGTCTCTGCGACCGGGAGCCCGAGGGAAACGATTGGCGGTCCTGGCGAAAGGAAATCCAAGCGCGAATGAGCGACTTCGCCGGACCGATCGTCGATGCGAAGTCGTTGGAAGCCGCGTCTTTGCAGGCATGGCAATTGTCTGACATGTTCTACGTGCATAACAGTACGGAAAAAAAACATCGAAGCCCCGGGTGCGACGCGATCAGAAATCCGGTCGAATGGGCCGAATCGCTGCGGACACGCTTCATGGCGTTCGCCGCGGCCGTTTACATCGATGCCATCCTGCATTTCGCCGTGCGCGGCAAAACCGGTTCACGCGGTTCGCGATTGCTTCTCGATCCGGCCGGCATGCCGCTTCACCCCGCGTTGGGCGAACGCTTCCGGTACGTTCCGGAAAATACGGAAAAGCGATCTTTTATTCAAAGTACGACTCCGGCACACGGTGCGATCCGACATGAGGAAATGCCGAGACGCCCCATTCCCCCTGCCGACGCCTGGTTCGAGTCGGCATGGCACGCGTATCGAAACGGGAAAATTTTCGACGACGCCCCTTGATTTTCCACGCGAGACCGGACACGATTGCAATTGCACGACGCCGACTTGCGGGAAGTCCGTTTTCCCGTTCCTTTTTTTCTCTTTTGCACAAACATGATGAAACATCTTTGCAGCCTGCCGGTTTTCAACGTGATGGCGGCCCTCTGCTTTCTCCCGGCATTCCTTCACACCGCGTTTTTGTACGCCGATAAAACGGCCGATGCGCTTCTTGAAGAACAGGCCAGGAAGGGATTTGCCTGGTTCTGCAAATACCGTGAGGAAACGACGGGCCTCATCCTCGACCGCGGACCGAATTCCCTGGAAGCGGACAATCGGACGACGCTTTCCTCAATCGCCGCCTGTGGGTACCATCTCAGTTTTCTGCCCCAGGCGGTGCGACTGGGCTGGGTGGAAAAAGAGGAAGCCCGGCGCCAAACCCGGACGTTGCTTACATTCGTTTGGGAGCATTTTGAACACGATCGCGGTTTTTTTTGCCGCTTTTACGAGCTGCGGAGCGGAAAACCAGTCCCGGAAGGGGAATTTCATGTTTTGGATACGGCCGTTTTCTTGAACGGCGCGATAGTTGCCGCCGTCTATTTCGGCGGTGAAATCAACAATCTGGCCGATCAATTGCTCGACCGGGTTGAATGGACCACCGTCGTCATGCCCACCTCCGACAACCGTCCTGTTCTGGCCACGATGATTAAGGATGGAAAAGCACGGGACCCGATGGACGAACGCTCCAGCGGCGCCCTCATGGCATACATGCTCGCCATCGGCTCGAAAACCCATTCCATCGACCCTGAACTTTGGTACAACACGCGTTGCCTGTCCGGTCGAGTCGGACGTTTTGATGTGCTCAATCCCCGGACACCGCTTTTTTTCAGTCATTGTTCCCTGGCCTGGCAGGACCTGACGGACTTCCAGGACCGGGATGGGATCGATTGGGAGGAAAAAGCGAAAACCGCCGCCCAGGCCAATCGGGAATATTGCCGACTCCTTGGCGGGAAATTTCAGACATATCATATTGCCAACGGTGGTTGGTGGGGAATCACATCGGGCGATGCACCCGGGGGACACGTTGAGCAATGTCTTGACGAGACGGTCGATGGGACCGTCTGGCCCTTGGGTGCGCTGGCGACGGTGACGTGGATTCCGGAAACGGTGAGAGCGGACATCGTTGCCTGGAACAAAAGTGCGTCTTGGAAAAAAGTGAATGGCCCTTATGGTCTGAGCCCGTTTAATCAGGATCAGGAGTGGATTGGCTCCGATCTCATTGCGGTCGATGTCGGGCGTTTTTTGCTAAGTTGGGCTAATTGGAAAGAAAAAACGATTAAGGACCTTTGGAGAAAACATCCAGTCGCTCAAAATGCCGAAAAACGCCTGCATTTTGAAAAACGTCGTCCCGTCAAATAGGTGTCGGTGCCACCTGGGCTTAACTTATTATTGAGAATCAATTTCTTCATTCGAAGTCATCGTGTCGTAACCGAAAATGTTATTTCCGTCTTTGTGTTTTCGTAAATGATTATGCGTCAAAGAGATCGTGCAAGTCCAATCGGGGAATACCGTGTTGGTTCCGCCGCCGGGCGCCTGTCGGATGCGTGTCCGTCTGCCGTGAAAAAGAGACGCCTGCCGCTGTCTATGTTGACAAAACGCCGCGAACCGACAGAGAGTGAACACGAAAAAAGATTTGATTGTCAATGGCACTGCGTATGGTATACCGTAAACGGCCTGAAACTGTTCCCGCGCACAGTCCCGCGCATAACCGCCTGCCGCTCGAACGATTCGTTGATGTCATAGAGAAACGGAGGTTAGGGGCGAGTGCGTGCGGCAGGCCAACTTGACCAAATGGTCGTTTTCATCGCGATTCCAGTATAAACACCGAGCATGTGGAAAAAAAGCATGAGGGGGATTTATTGTCACGGCGGTCAGGGTATAATGGCTTCCTGCGGGGTGTCGTTGTTTTTTGCAAAAAACATCTTGAAAGGGTAGCATGAGTAGTGACCATCAGAATTATCCTTTTGTCCAACGACGTGGCATGAATCCCGGGACGCCGCCGCCCGGAGTTGAAAGACGCACGTTTTCGAATTGCTATGATGGCCTTTCACCGGAAGCGCAGGAACTGGCGGAAGCAATTGACCAGTATAAACTTCAAAACAGGCGCCGTTTCATTACCTACGAGGAAATGCTCGCCGTGATTAAATCGTTGGGTTACAAAAAGTAAACGACGGTCCATCGGGTCGTTCGGGAATGCGCACGCGGTAAAATCGGGAGAACGTTTGGAAAACTTGGCACTTCCGGCATTTGTGTCCTTCATCGTGGCGGCGGTGCTGATTGCGGCATGGTTGTCCGGGAACTATCGTGTGAACACGATGGACATGGAAGAGCGCTTTCGATGTCATCAACGTCGTCGTCGTCGTTTGATTTTCGCTTTTTCGATTTTGATATGTGTCGGAACATTATTGGGGATAACGATTTCGCCGGTTTCCCAGCCGGGTCTTTTCATCGTCAATTGGCTTGTGGTCGTATTTTTCCTGTTCTGGGTGCTCATTTTGGCGTTCTTGGATTATGTTGCGATACGACGTTACTATCGGATGTATGAAGAGAAGGCGGCGGTGGAAGAGGCGATCATCCGGTACCATTTGCGAAAAGAATTGACAAAAGAGGATGCGGAAGCGGCGATTTCGGCGACAGAGGAAAAAGAGGGGCTATAGCTCAATTGGGAGAGCGCCGCGTTTGCAACGCGGAGGTCGTCGGTTCGATCCCGTCTAGCTCCATTTTTATAAGTCTTGAAACAACAGCAACTTGCAGCCGTACCGCTTCGTGCGAAACCGATAGGTTTTTCACTTCCAAAGCGCAGGGAACCGCCCTTTGGGAATGAAAAAAGAGGTT
>DOMV01000445.1:8240-8451 GCA_003509805.1 Planctomycetaceae bacterium | reverse complement strand
TATCCAGTTGCGCCACGGACGCGTACGTATGCAAAACGATTCTTACGTAATGCGTCAAAAGATCACAAATGCACCAAGTTCATACCGAAACCCGCCCGGTTGCCGACGCGACACCGCCCGTGCAACCCGTCGTCCGGCGGTCGCCCTCAACGCAAGCGACTGCCCGGAAGGTGAACCGGCGGACAAACATGTACCGGAAACGCGATGAAAA
>DOMV01000445.1:0-8177 GCA_003509805.1 Planctomycetaceae bacterium | reverse complement strand
GGAAAAAACATGCCGTAGTTTCAGGCCGTTTACGGTATACAACGGGGTCCGTCTTCGGGAAATGTCTTTTCAGGAAATTCACGGGATTTCAGTACAAACCCGACCTGCGACCGTTCCATATTCTAGTCTGTAGCAAAATTTATGCAAGAGGTTCTTCCGGATTCGTGCTTCCTGATTTGTGCAATTGCGCAACCGCAGACTGAAGTCGCGAACATTATGGGCGATTCTCTCGACGCGACTGTTCGTTTCGGATAAAATGAGTCGAGAGGCGCGGCGCTATTTCGGTCGATTCGCGATTGAGAATGCGGGGCGGGAATTCGCGGCAAATGAACCCGGTTCTCAACGGAATTGTAAAAAGGCGCATTTCCACAGCAAACACCCACCCTGCCGGTCAAATGAAGAACGACATCCCTCTCCCGACGCCGTACCAAAAGCGCTTGGTCGACATCGCTTTTGTCATCCAGTTCCACCTCACGGCACTGGGGCATCTCGCCGTCTGGTGCTTTATGTATCGGGAACTCCTACGGATACCGCATGTCCCGGACGAGGGGCGATTCATCGTCGAGATTTTCGTCTATACCGGCATTCCGATCTCGTTCGGCGTTCTGGTTGCCGTCTATATCCTTTTTCGCTGCCTGTTGGCCTATGCGAAATTCACGACGGCCATGACGGCGATGATCTGTTTGAACATGTTGCACGCGGTCGTCATGTTTGCCGCCATCATCACGCCGCTCCGCCTTTTGATCCCGACCGTCCTGTACGGAATCGCCTGCTATTCCTACCGCAAAGAATTGGAAAGCGGAAAAGTACGTCGCCCCCTCGCAAACACGGCGCCCCCGGAGCCGGAACAATGATCCAATCGTTTTGGAATCGCCTTCGCCTCAACCTCCGGGCCTTGAATCTTGCCGTTGCCGGTCATTGGCTCCGCCTTGAAGATGTCGCCGAAAGTTACGACGCGATTGCGGAAACCTACGACCGCAATTGGCTCGTTCATCTTCAATCGACGACGGATCGGCTTCACGAACTGCTCGCCCCGTCTTTTCCAAACGCGAACAGAATACTGGAACCCGGTTGCGGAAGCGGTTATTCGACGGCCCGGCTTCGGGAGCAATATCCCGATGCTGCGATCACCGCCGTCGATATTTCATCCGTCATGCTCGAAAAGGCGAAACAACGTCTTGCGAATCACGGAGCCGGTATTGAATTTCGTTGCGACGACATGCTCGATTGCCTGAAACGACAACCGTCGAACGCATTCGACCTGATCTTTTCCGGCTGGGCCATCGGCTATTCAAATCCGGCGGCGATTGTTGTCGAATCCGCCCGAACACTCGCGTCCGGCGGCGGTCTTGCCGTGATCGTCAATCGGCTCAACACCATCCCCGCCGTTTTCGACCTGTTCCGGAAGGCCATGAGACGCTTTCCCGATTCGCTTCAAAAGGCTGTTTGGCCCCGGTTTCCCAAAGATCAAACGGAAATTTCCCGTTTGCTGGCGAAACACCGTTTCACGGTCGATCGCATTGAAGAGGGGGCCGCCGCGATTCGATATCCGTCCGAAAACCGGCTCGACTGGCTCTTGGGAACCGGCGTTTTGGCGGGATTCGATGCCGTGTTGCCGCTCCGCAAAACGGGACCGGTCCGGGATTGGTTCGCCGACGAACTCGATAAAATCGAAACCGGTTGGGAACATCGTTACATTTTGTTCATTGCCCTGAAAAGAGGGATGTCATGCGATTCGGTCAAACGTTGACACTGCTGAAATTGCTGCTTGATCGCCGCATCACGGCAACACCGCGCCGGGTCTTTCGGCAATTGAAAACCGAGGGGCGACTTCGCGGCGGCGTTCGGGAAAAACTGTCTCGCGGCTTGTTGCGTCAAATCGGACTTCTTCGCTACATGCTGCGTTGGCTCGACGGCGAATCGATTTCCCGGCATGGCGACCGGTACGTCCTGAACACGTTTTTACCGCCTTTTCCCGGGCCGGCTTTCGAGCGGTTGTTCACGGCCCAGTTGTCCCGGCGCCGTTGGATTCCCGTCTCCGCCTACTTGGCCGTCACCTCCCGCTGTCCGGCGAATTGTTGGCATTGCAGTATCAAAAATCGCAAGCAAGCCGAATTGCCCCTCGACGTTTGGTTGAAAACCATTGCCGGTCTGCATGAAATCGGAGCGAGCATTTTCGGGATCACGGGCGGTGAACCGCTTGTTCGGGCGGATTTGGCCGACATCGTTCGGGCGGTCAAAGCCGGCGGCGGCGAGGCGATGATCTTCACGTCCGGCATCGGGTTCGATGAAAAGAAGGCGATGGAGCTAAAAAATGCGGGCCTCTGGGCCGTTTGCGTCAGTCTCGACCGAACGAATGCAAGCGAGTTCGAACGGTTGCGCAATTTTTCCGGAGCCTTGGAAACGGCGGAACAGACGCTTCGAATCGCGAAAGACGTCGGACTCTATACCTGCGTCAACTGCGTCGCCGACCGCCAGAACATGCGACGCGGTCTTTACAAGGAACTGTACGCAAGATCGAAAGAGCTGCACGTCGACGAATTTCGCTTGATCGAACCGATGCCTTGCGGACATTTGTCCGACGCCGGGGATAAAGGCGACGCCGAATCACCATTCCTCTTCCCGGAACAGGTGAAAGAGATTCGGCGTTTCCATCGGGAAACCAACCGGAAATTACGTCGGGACAAACAAGGCCGACTGCCGCCGAAAGTTTGTTCGTTCAACGAAATTGAAAGCCCGGAACTGTTCGGCTGTGCGGCGGGAACGCGGCATCTGTTTATCGATCCTTCCGGCGAGGTTTGCCCCTGCGATTTCACGCCGCTTTCGTTCGGAAACATCGCCGACGAACCGATTGGCGTGATTTGGGACCGCATGTCAACGGCGATGCGACATCCCAGGCGGCATTGCCTGATTCAACATCAAACGGAATTGATTCGCCAGGCGACTCGGGCAGAAACACCGGCCCCGCTACCGATCAGTCTGCAAACGGCGGAGGTTTTTACGAACATTCCCGGCGACAACGAACTGCCCGATTTCGTCCGTTGGATCGAGAGCTGAAATTTGAATTTTGAACAAAACGAGAATCAATTCCCATGTTCGAACGCAAGCACTGCATCCTCGCGGCAATCGTTGCGGCCGTCACATTGTCGTTCGCCCTGCGGTTCCTCTGGAACGCGAACCACGAATTCCTGATCTACGTCGTCGTGGTCGTCGCCGTCGGTGCGTTGATCGCCCTGACGCACAAAACGGTCCGGTATCCCTTCGCCTGCCTTGTCGGCCTCGCCGTTTGGGCCGTCATGCACCTTGCGGGAGGCGGAATCCGTGTCGGCGGCGACGTGTTGTACGGACTCCTCCTGGTCCCGATTTCGGAAAAGTATTCGGTCCTGCGTTACGATCAGTTGGTCCACGCCTTCGGGTTCGGTGTCTCGACCCTTATCATGTACCACCTGCTCGGCAACTTGCTTTCGAAGAGCGACATGAAACGCTTTTCCATCGGCCTGATCGTCGTCATGGCGGGAGTCGGCCTCGGGGCGTTGAATGAAAATGTCGAGTTCCTGTTGACGGTGTTCCTCCCGCAAACCGGCGTCGGCGGTTACGAAAACACGTCGCTCGATCTTGTGTCCAATCTCGTCGGAGCCGTCGTCGCGTACTACCTCGCACGGAGCGGCTGGGTGTCGATGAAACCGTAAACGAAACGTGCGATCCCCGCCCGTGCCGATTCCGATAACGCACCACTATACCGGCAACGCGATGAAAACGGACATTTGGTCAAGTCTGCTTGCCGCACGCACTCGCCCTCGACTTTTTTAGTGTAAGCATTGATGCGGAGCGTTCGAGCGGAAAGCGATTGTTCGCGGGAGGGTTGTCATGCCGTTTACGGTAGATGTTCAAAGAATTTTCCCGGATCCGTCAGTTTTCATTCATAAAGGAGTAATGTCGAGAGTCCTTGGGTATCCCGCTCCGGGACAAAACGAATCCAATAGGCTCCGAACGATTCCGGAAAGCGGTGTTCGAACCGCTTACGAGCGGCCACGGTGAATCGTTCGTACACGCCCCAGTCGCCGTTTCCCGTCAAATCGACTTCAACGCGAATATCGACCGGCTGCGAGTCGGTATGCGAAAGATATAACTTCTTTTTATCGTATCCGGACATCAGGTAGGGATCGGACGCTTCGCCCGCTTTGACCGATTGCCGATACCACGGCCCGCCAATGCCGCGCGGTTTGCCGAAAGCCCAGAGGTCGTCGATCGCGCCGACCCAGAGAGCGCACTTTCCATCGTCGGAACGGACAATGTGCGGATTGTTCCCGGGGTGGTCCATCGCAATGCCGCTCAGGACGAGCAAACCACGGTAGGAGGCGAAGTCCTTGATCCGACGGTTGTGCGTCGCAATCGGTCGTATCTTTGAAATCCCCCCCGCCGTCGGCGTCGGCAGCTCGTAAAAGGTTCCGTGGGCATTGAGCAGGTCGCGACCGTGGACGACTTCCCGCGCCGACCGCTCCGGACCGGGAATTCCAGTCGTGTCCCAAGGAGCGCCGATCCGGGAAAAATCGCTTGTCGCATCGCCCGTCAAGTCGCTTTTGGGTAACCGATAACGCCTGCCGTTTTCTTCATAGATCACGGAAGCGCTGTCCGTCCGCAACACATTTTCATGGATCGCCGCAGCCTGACGAAACCAGCCGTATTCCGGATTGCCCGGATCGGGACGTAAACGGAGATTCGCATCCAAAACATACTGTCCCTGTTCATCGTTCGCCTCGTCAGGCAGATACCATAGGGTTCGGCGGCTGATTTTATCGGCGTAAAGAATGCCGCCATTTGTTTTTGTGCAGGAAACATTCGCGACCCCGTCGAACACCGGGGAAGATTGTTTCGTTCGACGATCCTCATTGCGATACTGAAAGACGGCAACGGCATGTTCCATGTCGCGACTTGAAGCCAACCTCAACCAAGCCCCTGTTTCCTCCGCGTCAAAATCGATCCAGACGTATTCTCCCGGAGCGACTTCGATTTCGCGCAGCGGCGTCCAATGCCCGTTGCCTTCCTTGTCGACTTCCAGCGTGAACCGTACCGATTCGGCGGCATCGTGTTTCAAATGCAGGGACCGGTATCGAAAACCGTCGAAAATAAAGGGATCGGACGGCTTTCCCGCTTCCACGGAATCGTTGAGCCAAACGGCTCCCCGGCCTGAAACGGGACCGAACCGATCCAGTTGTTCGGGGGGAACGAACCAGAGATTCGATTGCGACGTTCCCGCGGGAAACGGGCGGGTTTCAACACGCGGAGTCGAATACAAAGGCCAGGACGAGGTGTCGTTGCAGGCGAAGACGACGCGACCATTCCAGCGACAATAATCCCGAATCAACTTCAGGACGGAGCTTCGCGGCCTGATACCGGAAGTGTCACTCAAGGAAAAGTTTCGCGGAAAAGCCCAGAGCGAACCGTGCGTGCTCATCAACAGATCGTCCGATCCGATGTCGCGGATTCTCGGTTGTTCCAGGCAAAGGCCGTGCGTTCCGTCATAGGAATGCGAGGTTTTCGGCAAGCGATAGGCCGTCCATTCTCCCCGGTCGAAAACGTTCAGCAGGATCGAGCGGTGGTCCATACCGAGCGCCCAGACCGGATCGTTCGGATCGTCGCTTCCCTCGATTCCTCGCGGTCCGGTGACTTCGCCGAACTGGCCGGAGCGGAGCCGCTCCCAATCCTCTCCGGCTTTCTTCCATTGAGCCGACGCGCCGGCTTGATCGATTCTCCCGGAATCGCCCCAGTCGTTGTCGCCGGAGTTGATATAAAACAGCCGATCCATTCCTTTGTACAGTCCCATGCCAAAGGTGCCGGGAAGTTGCGATTGGAGAACATTCGTGTCATTCGACTTGTTTTGAAGCGCCTTGGAAGCATCATCCCCGATCAATTTCCGGTATTCGAACGTGCGGAGATCGATCTCGTACAATCCTTTTTCCATCGTCGCGAAACAGGCTTTTTCCCCGGGCTTTTCCAAATGCCGGGCCGTCCCGCAAAAACGTCCGGAAAAATCCGAGGGGTTGTTGGGTCGGACATTTCCGTTTGCGTCGATGAAATAGGGCCCGAGGATCAATTGGCCTGTTTCCCGATGGATCATCCGGTTCGAATGCGTTCCTCCGACGCTTTCGGGACGGGTGATCCGTCTCAGGTTCGACCTTATTTCGTACAGTTTGTCTTCGGACCCCATCGGGGCGTACGGCGGCGAACCGATCACCCAAAGACGGCCGCCCCATTCGGCCAAAGCGCTGTAATAGCATTGGGCGGCGTTGTTGAAGACGGCCAAATGGGGATAAATCCCGGATATTTCGGCATATTGCGATTGCGGGACGGATTCCCGCGGTTTCAGGACGATCCGGCTGCCCTCCTGCAAGACGAGCGGTACGGCGCCGTTTTCCAGGACGAGGTGTTCCTTGAAGTTGATTTCGCCGGAAAGAACGTCCAGATGCGTTTCGCCGCTCTCTTTGACGCCGACCTTGAACACGGTTCCGATATCGATCACCTCCCCGGCGTCGGTGACGACGGTGAAGCCGGATCCTTCCTTGCCGACATCGACCCGGACTTCGCCGCGAAAGAGCCGCAATCGCATGGCGCTCTCGAACGCGGCTTTCGCGTACGGGGCGAATTCGACCGTGATTCCCTTGGGCAGGCGGAGCGTCAAGCCGGTATCGCCAAGGTCGACATCGGTGATTTGGAATGCTTTCGCGCCGCCGGGTTGGGAGGAAACAAGCCGGTTCTTCAGGATTTTCGAATCGCCGTCGAGCCATTCGGCCGGGGCGCCCGGCATGACCGGTTTGACTTGCCGGGGTCTATACGGGTCGACGCTGCCGGATTTGGCGAACTGCCTGACGGAATGATCGTACACCGCGAGCACCCAGACGAAGGTGGCGACGAGCAGGACGAGTAGCGAGAGGGCCGACCAACTGACGGTGCGGTAGATGCGGGCCGTTTTTTTCCACTTTTTGCCCTCAATGGACGCGGCGCCCGCATGGGCCAGTTCTTCGGAGAGCGATTCGGCGATTTCCGCACGAAAAACCGGGTCGGCCGCCATTGCGTGCAGCGCCGTGTCCGTATCCATGTAAATCAGATACGTGCGGCAAAATTCGGAATCCTCCATGATCGCTTTTTGCAGGCGGTCGAGGTTCTCCGGAGTGATGCGGCCGTCGATGTAATCCTGGAGCCAGTCCAGTTCCCTTGTATATCGTTTCATCTCATCGGATTTCATGAAGAATCATTGCGGTGATTTCAACCGGCCCCGGATACAGGAGGAAAGGAGCTCCCGGATTCGTTGGAGGGTTTTGTACAGGCTCATCGGCGTCTTGTGCTGCCGCCTCGCCATTTGATCGATTCGCGCGTCGCTGCGGTAGGCTTCGAGGACCAGCAAACGCTGTTGCGCCGGCAGCCGATCCAAACAGTGTTTCAACGCATTCCGACGATCCTCGTATCCGTCGCTCTCCCGGAGCGCCGCCTCGGCGATGCGTTCGAGCGTTTCGATGTCGAAGCAAAGCCGGTCCCGCTTTTTGTCACGCAAAAAGGCCATCGCCTGGAAGCGCGCCACGGTCAGGCTCCAAGGCAAAAAGCCGTCATCCAACGGGCATTGGCCGATCTTCTGCCAAAGGACGACGGCGACTTCCTGGAGAACGTCGGCCGCATCCTCGTGGCGGGGCACCAACGAACGGATGAACGCCAGGATGCGCGGTTCGTTCTGCATCAACAGCCGCAAAAAAAGGTCGTGACGTTCACGATTTTCGCCGCGGTCCGCTTCGGGAATTGCACTCATGGTTCGCAACCTTGATACGCTCGTGTAGGGATATACCAAAACTCGCTCCCGCTTGCCGTCATTCTCGCGTAATATCCCGATATTTTACAAGAAAGCGGGGAAATCCGGAAACTTTTTTCACTTTTTTTCGGATTTCCCGGCAAGCGGTTGAAAAACGCGGTATTTCCGTCTATGAAGGAATAGATGCTGTAAACAGCCCGACGATCCTCCCTCGCACAAACGCCCGCCGCTCGAACGATCCGTTTATGTCATTATACAAACAGAAGTTAGGAGTGGGTGCGGAAGGCAGGCTTGACCGAATGTTCGTTTTCATCGCGTTTCCAGTATCCGTTCCGGAATCGTCCGTCATTTAGGAGTCATTTTGACACGGGAGAAAGAA
>DOMV01000427.1:9580-9992 GCA_003509805.1 Planctomycetaceae bacterium | reverse complement strand
CCGCGTCTCCGAAAGCCAAACCGGTCGGCAAATCAGGGGAAACACCCGCTACGGGCGGTGCTGCGGGCGGTGCCTCGAAAGGCGTCGCGGCGTCCAAGCAGGATATCCGCGTCGATTTGCACAAATTGGATCTGCTGATCAATCTTGTCGGCGAACTCGTGATCGCCGAGTCGATGGTGACCCGTTGCCCGGCGGTCGCCCAGGTCGAAGACGAGTATTACAACAGGGCGAAACACCAACTGCGCCGCATCTGTGACGATGTCAAAGACATTTCAATGTCGATCCGCATGATTCCGCTGGCGGCGACTTTCCGCAAGATGATCCGCCTTGTCCACGATTTGGCGACGAAGTCGGGTAAAAAGATCAAGCTGAACCTCTTGGGCGAGGATACCGAAGTCGACAAAACGGTCAT
>DOMV01000427.1:551-9487 GCA_003509805.1 Planctomycetaceae bacterium | reverse complement strand
GTCTGGATCGTCATCACCGACGACGGGCGCGGCCTGAACAAGGAGAAAATCCTCAGCAAGGCGATCGAAAAGGGCCTCGTCGGCGGCGAAGCCCGGGACTGGCCGGATGAACGGATTTTCAAACTGGTTTTCGAGCCCGGCTTTTCGACGGCGGACAAGATCACCGATATTTCCGGCCGGGGGGTGGGCATGGACGTCGTCAAGCGGAATATCGAAAAACTCAACGGTCGGATCGACGTGCAGTCGCGGGCGAATCAGGGATCGACCTTCACCCTGCGTATCCCCTTGACGTTGGCGATCGTCGATGCGATGCTGGTACGTGTCGGGACGGGCCGTTACATGATTCCGACGCTGGCGATTCGGGAAAGCCTTGTTCCGACGATGAGCCAGGTGACGATCATGCCCGACGGCAAGGAAGTCTTGCGTTTGCGGGAGGAAATGGTCCCGGTCATCCGTCTTTACGACGTTTTCGGGCGGGAACCGAGCAGCGACAAACTCAAGGACGGCGTCCTGATGGTCGCCGAGGACGGCGGTCGTTCCTTCGCGTTTTTCGTCGATGAAATCATCGGCCAACAGCAAACCGTGATCAAGGGGCTCCCCGAATCGGTCGGCAAGGTCAACGGGTTTTCCGGTTGCACGATCCTTGGCGACGGCACGGTCAGCCTGATCGTCGACGTCGGCGTCGTCAGCCAAATGGCCGGTTCCTATGCCGCCGATCCGGTCAACAAGGCGGCGGCCTGGTGCGATGAGGAACAGGCGGAAACAGTGGAAGAGTACGGCCTGCCGGTCGGGTTCGATTCCGGCAACGTCTCGTTCGAAGACCTTGAAATGCACGTCGGCTGACGTCGGCGCCGCAAAACGTATCGATAGTTCGACATGCGTGTAACCACAGCCATTTTCCCGTAACGGTTCCCCGGAGCCGTTTTTCCTTTTCCTACTCCAGATTTTCCGGTACCGCTCGAACGAAGGCGCGGCTGTGTATTATTCCCTTTGTCGCTATCCGGGAGATCGCCGATTTTCCACCTATGAGCAATGTCCGACGACGAATTCAAGACAATCGGCGAAATGATGCCGATCACCAACGCCGAATTTCATGCGATACGCGACTTGGTCTATGACCGCTTCGGGATAACGCTTTCCGACCAGAAGAAAAACCTGGTTGTCGGCCGGCTCCAGAAAATCCTGCGGGAACGGCATTACACGACTTTCAAACAGTATTACGACGTCTTGATCGCCGACAAGACGGACAAGCTGATCAGCCAATTGGCAAACCAGATTACGACGAACCACACTTTTTTCTTTCGCGAACCCGATCATTTCGATTTTTTCCGTTCGACGATCCTTCCCGAAATGACGCAACGGCACAAGCAGAAGGGCGACGACGATCTGCGAATCTGGTGCGCCGCCGCCTCAAGCGGCGAAGAGCCGTATACGATCCTGATCAGCATGATGGAACATTTCGGACACGATTACAAAAATTGGAACGCGGGGCTTCTGGCGACCGATATTTCCGAAAAAGCGCTCGTCGCCGCGAAAAAAGGGGTTTACGAGCCGCATCGTTTGCAAGGAGTGCCCGACGCGATCGTCAAAAAATACTTTCGACGAGTCGGCGATATGTTCGAAGTCGTCGACGCCCTGAAAAAGGAAGTGACAATACGCCGGTTCAACCTGATGAACAAAACCCTGCCGTTCAAGAAGCCCTTCGATTGCATCTGGTGCCGCAACGTCATGATTTATTTCGACGCCGAAACGAAAATCGAACTGGTCAACCGGATGTACAAGCAATGCGTGAAAGGAGCGTATTTGCTGATCGGGCACTCCGAAACGCTTGGTCGCGACCAGACCCCCTGGGTGTACATCAAGCCGGCCGTTTACCAGAAACAGGAGTGATAGACCGTAAACGGCCTGAAACGACGNNACAATCGCCTGCCGCTCGAACGCAACGTATATGTCATTGTGCAAACAGAGGTTAGAGGCGAGTGAGTGCGGCAGGCGGGCTTGACCGAATGTCCGTTTTCACCGCGTTTCCAGTATAGATCGAAGCCGGTTGAGTCGTTGGTAAACACAGCCCGTTTTAACCCCCCGTTCGCCCTTCGTGCAGTGTTGTTTCCGGTGGGCGGGCTTCTCGAACGTCGACTTCGGGAAATTGCAACAGCCTTCAGTATACCGTGCATGTTTTCCGTCCCGACACGACGCGGTATAATCGGTGCGACCGGCACATTGTATCGTCTTCGCGAAAATTTGACATTTCAACGGTCTTCCGGCATAAACGCTTGAAATTTTCCGCAGGGGCCTGTACAATAAGCGTACCGCAAGTTTACTGCGGCGCGTGTTTCGGAATAAGCGTTTCGTAGAACCGCGTTGAAAAGCGTTTGAATTTTCCCGGATGGCCGGTTTCCCACCGTTTCGAGGGCTTTCCGTGGCTTGACACTGCACCCTTTGATTTTTCATCGATTTTTCCGGAGATTCGATTATGCCCCCGCGTACCGTTCGTGTCTTGATCGTCGATGATTCCCACCTGGTTCGCCAGATTCTTTTGGAAGGCTTGAATAAAGACCCGGGAATCGAAGTGGTCGGTACGGCGGCCGATCCCTATGTCGCCCGGGACGAGATCATTCGGTTGCGCCCCGATGTCCTGACGCTCGACGTCGAGATGCCGAAAATGAACGGCGTCGAGTTCTTGCGCAAATTGATGCCCCAGTATCCGATTCCCGTCGTGATGGTCAGCAGCCATACCGAGCGGGGTCAGAAAATCACGCTCGACGCGATGGCGGCCGGGGCGGTGGAGTTTGTCGCGAAGCCGAAAGCGGCCGGCGGGGCCGGTCTCGAAGGGATGATGGACGAGTTGCGCACGAAGGTGAAAATCGCTTCGACCGCCAATGTGTCCCATTGGAAACACAAGCAAATCGCCGCTTCATCGGCGTCGTCCGGTTCCGGTTCGGCCAAGTCAGCCGCGCAGACGCTTTCCAGCCGCGTTGTCGCCATCGGGGCTTCGACCGGCGGAACGGAAGCCTTGCGGGAAGTGGTATGCGGTTTTTCCCGGGCCATTCCCGGCGTGGTCATCGTCCAGCACATGCCTTCCGGTTTTACCAAGATGTTCGCCGACCGGCTCAATTCCCTTGCCCAGGTGGTCGTCAAAGAGGCGGCGGACGGGGACCAGATCGTGGACGGTCGCGTCCTGATCGCCGCCGGCGGTAAACAACTCGAAGTCGTCAAGTTCGGCGCCGGCTGGAAAGTTCGCGTTTTCGACGGCCCGTTGGTTTGCGGGCATCGCCCGTCGGTCGAGGTGATGATGAATTCCGTCGCCAAAAACGTCGGCAAGATCGCCGTGGCCGCGATGCTTACCGGGATGGGGGCGGACGGCGCGAACGGCATGAAAAACCTGCGGGATACCGGGGCGCGTTGCATCGCCCAGGATGAAGCGACCTGCATCGTTTTCGGGATGCCGAAAGAGGCATACGAACGGGGCGGCGCCGAACGGCTCGTACCGCTCCCGCGAATCGCTCAAACGATCCAGGCGATTCTCAAAGGACAAATGTGATGATATCGAATTTACGATGGTCGGTTTTCCTGGAAGAAGCAAGGGTTTGTCAACGTAGCGGCTGATTGCCCGGTGTTCATCGACCATTCTAACGGAGCTCGTATATGCAGACGGGGAATTCGGCCAAAATCATGCTGGGAGTCGGCGATTACGGGGCGACAACCTCCCAGGGGGGGGTGATTCGTACCATGGCGCTGGGCTCCTGTATCGGGTTGATGATTCTCGATCGCGGAACCCGTTGCGTGGGAATGGACCATATCGCCCTCCCGGACGCCTCGGTTTCGCCTGATCGGGCGAAGCAGCTTCCCGGTTATTTCGCCGATACCGGAATACCCGCGCTGATCGCGTTGATGACCAAACTGGCCGGTTCTTTTTCCAAGCCTTCCAACCTGATTATCAAGATGTGCGGTGGTGCGAACGTGGCCGATCCGAACAACACGTTCAACATCGGAAAACGCAATGTCCTGGCCGCCAAGAAGATACTGTGGCAATTCGGTCTCGGTACCGTCGCGGAGGATGTCGGCGGCTCGCACAGCCGCACCGTAACCCTGTATCGTGATTCCGGACGCATCGTCCTTTCCTGTCCGGGCCGACCGGATTGGGAGCTGTAATGTTTTATATTGTAATGTTTTATACCGAAGCCGGTTGAGTCGTGTGTGGGGCATATCGGTACGGGCCGCCGTGAAACTCCCTGCGAAAGAGGGAAACCATTATGAAGAATATCGTAATAGCCGACGACTCCGCTCTGGCTCGCATGTTTATTCGGCGCTGCCTGGAAATCGCGGGACTCGGCGACGCCAATTTTTATGAAGCCTCGGACGGAAGCGAAGCGATCGTCAAGATGAAGGAAGTCGCCGCGGATTTGCTCGTGACCGACCTGACGATGCCGAATATGAACGGGATCGAATTGATGCGGCGCATTTCCGTCAGTCCGCGGCTCAACGGGACGCCCGTTCTTGTCGTGACCAGCGCCGGCAACGAAGAGCAACGCAAGGAGCTTATGTCGCTCGGGGCGACGCAGATTCTTTCGAAACCGGTCAACCCGGCCATGTTGGCTGCGGCGATCAATGAGATCCGCCAAAAGAATCAGGGCTTTTCCAATGGGGAGGGATAAGCGTGCCGTTCCGGAGCCGCGCTTTCACGATGTTTTCATCGTACGGTTTCGCCGAGGCCGTTTCCGCGATGACAGGTTCGTTCGATGATTTTACTTGTCCGGCTGAGACCGATTTCGGCGCAACCGGTTTTCTTCCGTCAACGGTGTTTCCATGATTCCCAAAAGTTACGCACACCTCCTGTTCAATGCCGTCCGTGAAACCCTGGAAACCATGGCTTTCGCGGAAGTCATCCCGACGTCGATCCGTATCGGCGACGAAGAATTCGACCACTCCAACGGGCTGGACGATTTCGTTCTCAGTGACGGGGAAACAGGGGCGCCCGATGCGGTTCCCGCGCCGGAGGACAGTTGGGGAACGGCCGCGCCGGCGACGGCGGACAATGATTCGTGGGGTGGCGATTCGTGGGGTGGCGATTCGTGGGGCGATGATTCCCAAGGAACCGATTCCCGGGCGACCGCTCCGGTCGATGATTGGGGAACATCCGCCGGCCGGCCGGTCGATGATTGGGGGGAACCGACGATTGAAGTCCCGGAAACGGACGACGTATGGGGGTCTTCCTGCGCCCTTACCCCGCCGAAACCCGATCCGTGGGGCGATACGAAAGAGGAGAATTCCGTCGGTGGCATCTCGATCGAATCGAAGACCGTCAATTTCGAGGAATTGGTGGGCAACCAGGACGGCTGGATATGGTCCTGCATGCGGGTCAACTCGCCGGACATCAACACCGTCTGGTTCATCGTTTCCAAAGAGCTGGCCATGGAATTGGCCCGCAACATGTACGCCGGGGAAGACCTGGAGCTCGACAGTCCGATCATTCGCGATCTCGTCGCCGAATTGACCAACGTTCTTGGCGGACGCCTGATGTTGCTCCTCGAAAACATGGGCGGCAAGTTCACCTTGACCGTCCCGGAAATCGGGATCGGCTTCCCGCAACTGCCGGACGACGCGTCGACGGAATCGGTCCTGTGTCGGGTCCTGGTCGACGGCGAATACCCCGTCATCGTTTCGCTCGCATTCAATCCCGGTGCGAAATAGGTCTTTCCCGTCGGCAAGTTTTCGAAATCGCGTGCAATGAGGTCCGCCGAAATGAAGTCCGTCGAATGGAATCGTATCGTCACCCAGGATTGCGTTGCCGGAATGCGCGCGTTGCCGGCCGGGAGCGTCGATCTGGTTTTTGCCGATCCGCCGTTCAATATCGGTTACGAATACGATGCGTACGACGACCGCCGCACGGATGCGGAGTATCTCGGCTGGTGTAAAAAATGGATGACCCAGGTGCGTCGCATCCTGAAGCCGCGGGGAACGTTCTGGCTCGCGATCGGCGACGAGTTCGCAGCCGAATTGAAGGTGTGCGCCACCGGGAATCTCGGTTTTTCCTGCCGGTCCTGGGTGATCTGGTACTACACGTTCGGCGTCAACTGCAAGCGCAAATTCACCCGTTCCCACACGCATCTTTTCCATTTCGTCAAGGATCCTGGGTGTTTCACGTTCAATGCCGACGCGATCCGCGTTCCCAGCGCGAGGCAGATGGTTTACAAGGACAAACGGGCCGATTCGAAGGGCCGGCTTCCCGACGACACCTGGATATTGAGGCCGCAGTGGATTCCCGAGGAATGTACGACCGACGATTCGCTGTTGGTCCATTCACGGCTCTGCGGTACGTTCAAGGAACGAGAAGGTTGGCACAACTGCCAAATGCCGGAACCGGTTCTTGAACGGATCATCCGCGTTTCAAGCAATCCCGGTGAAACGGTACTCGATCCTTTCATGGGCAGCGGGACCACGGCGGTTGTCGCAAAACGGTGGGGCCGGAATTATTTCGGTTTCGAAATTTCAGCAGATTACGCCGGGAACATCGAACGACGGCTTGCGGAAGTTGTCCCGATTCCGGAGGTCCGCGAACCGCATGTCGCATTTTGACGGGAAATGGACGCGCTTATTCGCTTGCATCGAGATTGGTTCATCCGGCATGATACTCCTCCCGCGAACGATCATCTGCCGCCCGAACGATCCGTTTAAGTGATTTCCTGTCCAAGAGTTGAGACGAGTACGGCCAGCAGGCTTGACCAAATGTCCGTTTTCATCGCGTTTCCGGTATATGACGCTCTCCTTTTTTATGTGGAACACGGCAGATCATAGCGGCACGGATGAAAAGACGCCGGGGTATGAATCCAGTCACGCGAATGCCCGGCGTCCTCTTGGTGGTCCGTTCGCCTTTCAGCCCGAAGCGTCGTATCCGTCCGGGTGAGCCGTGTGCCATCGCCATGCGGAATCGATGATCTCATCGACCGACGTGTGCCGGGGTTTCCAGGCGAGTTCCCGCTGGGCCGCGTCGCTGCAAGCGTAAAGCCGGGCGGGATCGCCGGGCCGCCTCGCGCCGAATTTGGTCGGGATATCCCGGCCGGTCGCTCTTTTCGCGGCATCAAGAATTTCCTTGACCGAATAGCCGCGACCGATTCCGAGATTATAAAACCGGGCATCGCCGTCCCGGAGCGTGTTCATCGCGAGAATATGGGCCTCGACCAAATCGTCGACATGGACGTAATCGCGGACGCAGGTTCCGTCGGGTGTCGCGTAATCGGTCCCGAAAACGGTGATGTTCTCGCGTTTTCCCATGGCCGCGTACAGGACGTTCGGAACCAGGTGGGTTTCCGGCTCGTGATCTTCCCCGATGGTTCCGTCGGCGGCGGCGCCGGCGACGTTGAAATAACGCAGGGCGACAAAACCGAACGCCGGATCGGCGGCGACAATATCCCGCAGGATAGCCTCGACGAACCATTTCGAACGGCCGTAGGGGTTGATCGGGGCTTGGCGGTTGGTTTCCCGGATCGGGATTTCATCCGGTTCGCCGTACGTGGCGGCGGTCGAACTGAAAACGCATCGCTTGACACCGGCCCGTTCCATCGCCTCGAACAGGCTCATTGCCCCGGCCGTATTGTTCCTGTAGTACCAGAGCGGTTTTTGGACCGATTCGCCGACATAGGTCAGGGCCGCGAAGTGCATGACGACTTCAACCTCGTGCCTGAGCAGCAGTTCGACGATTCGGTCGGTTTCGGCCAAATCGAGTTCGTAAAAGGGAATCTCCGTGGGAACCGCCGCTCGGTGGCCGCGAACAAGATTATCGAGCACGACGACTGCGTGCCCGAGGGCATGGAGTTGTTTCACCGCGTGGGAACCGATGTATCCGGCTCCGCCCGTAATCAGGATGTTCATGGGAATCAAGTGGGAAAATACTGATCTTCAGATAAAAAACGCGGCCGTCGATCCCGACCGTCTCGGCGCGGAGTCGCCGTTTCCCCGGCTTCGGGAAAGTTCAATGATTTTCAGTATAACATCTGTCCAGACAAGTGCTTAAACGTTTCGTTCGAGCATCGGGCGCTTGTTCGCGGGAGGATTGTCATGCCGTCCGAAGTATACCAAGTCCGTCAGCGCACGTCAACGAGAATGGCGTCGACGAATGCCATGATCTCATCGGGGTCGCCGGAGAGCCCGCCGAGTTCCGCCGGCATCGGAATGTACGCTTTCATGTCCCCGGTCATCCGCAACGGAATCGGGTGGAGTTTTTTCCGGAGCTTTTCCATCAAATCCTGCGAAACGAAGTCGGCGACGACATAACCGCCGTCGAGCGTAACGGTCGGGTCGCCCATCATGCCTTTTTCAAGGCGGACGGCCCTGATCCGCAACCGGTGCGCCTTGACCCGGATGCTCGCATGGCACAGCAAACGCCGGACCGGTCGCGGGGGGTCGCCGAACCGGTCGATCATTTCCTGCTCCAGATCGTCGAGTTCTTCGGGCGTCGCCACCCTGGTCAGGCGGCGGTACAGGTCGATTTTCTGCCGTTGACTTTCAATATATCGTTTGGGAATGTAAGCGCTTCCGGGCAGATCAAGCTCGACCTCGACGACCGTTTTGGGCGGCATTTTCTTCAGGCCCCGGACCGCCGCTTCGAGGAATGTGCAATACATTTCATATCCGACGGTCGCGATGTGTCCGCTCTGCTGCGTTCCCAGGATGTTTCCGGCTCCCCGGATTTCCAGGTCGCGCATGGCGATGTTGAACCCGGCGCCCAGGTGCGAAAATTCCTCGATCGCGCGGAGCCGTTTCCCCGCGATATCACTCAACGGCTGATTCGCGTCCAGGAGGAGATAGCAATACGCCTGATTTTTATAACGCCCGACACGGCCCCGGAGTTGATGCAGTTCCGCAAGCCCGTAATGATCGGCGTGGTCGATGAAAATGGTATTCGCGTTCGGGATGTCGAGGCCGCTTTCGATGATCGT
>DOMV01000427.1:256-546 GCA_003509805.1 Planctomycetaceae bacterium | reverse complement strand
TTCTTCGAGCCCCTCGTCGGGCATCCGGGCGTGCCCGATCCCGATCCGGGCTTCCGGCACGATCCGTTGGAGCCGGGCGGCGACATCCTCGATATCGCGGACCTTGTTGTGGACGAAAAACACCTGGCCGCCCCGGTTGAGTTCGCGAAGAATCGCGGAACGCAGCAGTTCCGCGCCGTACCGGACCAGCCGGGTTTCGACGGCCATCCGGTCCTCGGGCGCGGTTTCCAGATTCGAAATATCCCGGATTCCCAGCAGTGAAAAATGGAGCGTGCGCGGAATCGGCGTCG
>DOMV01000427.1:0-157 GCA_003509805.1 Planctomycetaceae bacterium | reverse complement strand
CCACGACGTCCACGGCGCCGCTTGCGAGTTGTTCGACGATTTTGGCCTGTTCCTTCTTCGACTGGAACCGCGACATCGCCGCGACCGTGAACGGGAATTCCCTCAGCCGTTCCGAAATCGTCCGGTAATGCTGTTCCGCGAGAATCGTCGTCGGCAC
>DOMV01000068.1 GCA_003509805.1 Planctomycetaceae bacterium | reverse complement strand
TTGTTTCCGGTGGGCAGGCTTCTCGAAAGTCGGCTTCGGGAAATTTCAATGGTTTTCAGTATATCAGGCCGTTTACGGTATAACGCGGCGTTCACCCGCCCGACCGGAAAGTATACGCCATGATCTTGGAAATCAATCGTGCGGCCAGGAATTCGGTGATGATGTTGCCGTTTCCCAAGGGCATGACTTCGACGACATCGGCGCCGACGACGTTTTTATGGATGCAAACATCCCGGATGATGGTAACGACCTGGCGCCAAGTCAATCCACCGGGCTCGGGCGTTCCGGTACCCGGGGCTTGAGAGGGGTCGAACGCATCGACATCGACGGTGATATAGACATTCCCGGTAAGCCCATGCACGATCCGGTCGATACAATAACCGAATTCGTTTTCGATCATTTCAGGGGTGATCACACGGTGGACACGATCGGGACAGTCGGCGAATTCTTCGGCGCTGATACTGCGAATCCCCACCTGGACGAGATGCGGGGTGTACTCAAGCGAACGCCGCATCGCACAGGCATGGGAATATCGGCTGCCAAGATAGGAATCGCGGAGATCGGTATGGGCGTCGAATTGCAGTATGCTCAGATTTTCCACCGATTCGGTCGCCGCACGAATCACGGGCGGAGTAACGCTGTGTTCGCCGCCGATGATGATGGGGAAACGGCTGGAACCGTGTGCAAAAAGTTCCCGGGCTTTCACCGTTTCATAAATCCGTTGAAACTCTTCTTCCGGCGAATCCGCAGGCGGAATTTCAGGGAGGACCAGAATACCGTTTTGGAAGGCTTCGACTCGCAGTTCCTCGTCGAAGTGCTCGATCTGGTCGGCTACGGCCAGGACGGCCTCGGGACCTTTGACCGTTCCCTTGAGAAAACACGCGGTTCCGTCGTAAGGAACGGGAAGGAGGCGATACCTGGCGGTTTCGGGATCCCGAAACGACGGATCAAGATGGAAAAAATAGTCGTTCATCATTAGACATGCGGGATTTTATACCGAAAAAACGGATATACTTCGAACGGCAAGATAATCCTCCCGCGCACAATCGCCTGCCGCTCGAACGAGCCGTTTAAGCACTTGTCTGAACGGACGTTAAAGCGAGTAAGTGCGGCAGGCAGACTTGACCGAATGTCCGTTTTCACCGCGTTTCCAGTATATTTCACGGATATTTCGCCGAGTATTCCAATGTGATCGTCCATTGTACCGACGGCATTGTACCGACGGTTTTCCATTGTCTGTGTTTGATCATTGTTTGTCAATTATCGACCACGGAAATTATCGAACGCGGAAAATTTTTTGCGGTTGGGCTTGCCTAACCCAAAACAAACAGGTAAAATACACGCGGTTTCGTGAAGGCACACGTTGCGTGGACTACTCCCTGGTAGCTCAGTTGGTTAGAGCGGCGGACTGTTAATCCGTAGGTCGAAGGTTCGAGTCCTTCCCGGGGAGCTTTAAGGTTTTGTGGCTCAAAGAGTTGCAAAACCTTTTTTTTTGGTGCGGACGCAGGACGTTTTGCGTTGGTCCGAATTTTCAGCGAGTGTTTATACCGTAAACGGCAAGATAATCCTCCCACGAACAATCGCCTGCCGCTCGAACGATCCGTGTAAATACTTGTGTTAACAAAAGTTGTGATCGAGTGAGTGCGGCAGGCAGACGTGACCAAATGTCCGTTTTCATCGCGTTGCCAGCATACCCCAACTTCATCGACACTTCACGGGAATCCTGTTGACTATTTTGTGAAAATCAAGTCTAATTTCAGATCGTGGCCCCGTGTCGTGGCCCCTTGTTGTGGTTGTATGCTGCGGCTATCCGTGAAGCCGGTGCGTCGAAGATGGCCATGCACAGGCGGCAAAATCGGCAAATTTTACTTGCGATTCCCAACTTGCGATTCTCGATGTATCTCGGACTTATCAGCGACACGCATGGAGAAACCACCCTGACACGCCGGGCGGCCGAGGTGTTTCGCCGGTTCGACGTCGGTTGCGTCCTGCACTGCGGCGACATCGGTAACGGAGAAGTCGTTCGCGCGTTGAGAGGATTGCCGGTCCACTACGTGTTCGGCAATTGCGACGGCGGCGGTTCCCAGGCCGATTTGCGCATGGTCATCGAAGAAAATCACCAGCATGTCCATGGAATGTTCGGCCGGATCGAACGGGAAGGCAAACGGATTTTCTTCCTGCACGGACACCAGGCCGAACGTTTTGCGGCGGAAGTGGAATCACAAGAATGGGATATGATCTGTTACGGACACACCCATGTACGCCAGGTCCATATCGATCACGGGACCTTGCTGGTCAATCCCGGAGCCCTGTATCGGGTCGCCCGGGCTTCCGTAATCATCGTCGAATTGCCCGGAATGAACATTACGCCGGTCCTGCTTTGAACCGGCGCGCCGTTCGAGCCGCATCGTTCGAGCCCGTCTATTCTTTCGATTCCTTCGCATCCTTGCCTTTGGAGTCGTTGGTCTTGGAGTCCTTGCCCTTTGAGTCGTTGGCGTCGGAATCCTTGGACTTGGAGTCGTTGGATTTGGCATCCGTGACGGTTTTCGAATCGCCGTTCTTCTCCGCTTTCGCTTTTTCTTCTTTCGGGGGGGATTTCAGGATTTCCTGGCCGACGCGGACTCCGGCGAGAATTTCCGTTTTATCGCCCTTGACCTTGCCGAGCGTGACTTTGACCCGCTCGGTCGTGCCCGTTTCCCGGTAAAGATAAACATAGGCGTGATTATAGGAATCCTCTTCCTCTTCTTTTTTCTCCAGCGTCGATGTCGGAACCAACAGCGTTTCCTTTTTATCGCAAACGACCAGTTCGACGGAACCGGTCATCCCGGGGGCGATCTTGTTCTCCTTAGGCAGCGTAGGCCGCAGCATTGCCGTGTAATCGTTTGCCGGACCCGGGTAAGCGTTGATTTCAGCGACCTTGATATCATATCGAACATCAGGAAACGCGGTCGGCGTTACCCGGCCCGAGGTTCCGGGACGGACCGCATCCAAATCCTTTTCCGTAACCGTCGATCGGAACAAGGAAGGCCGGGGCTCGACGATGGAAAAAAGAGCCTGGTCGTTTCGAACCGTTTCGCCGATGATCAACGCCCCGGCGATTTGGTTGCCGCCGTTCCACTTTCCCTTGTCGTATTCGCCGTAATAGAGAATGCCGTCGGCAGGGGCGCGCAGGACCAGGAATTCCTTGTCCTTCTTGAACTTTTCAAAGGATTCGACCGTTTTTTGATGCGTTTGTTTCGCCCGTTCCAGGCGCAGCTTCGCCTGTTCCAGCGAGAAGTCGAAGGTTTGGCGGCGATGCCGGTATTCGATCTCCTCCATCCGGGCTGACCGACGGAGCCGTTCTTCCCGTCGCGGCGCATCCATGCCGACCGAACGTTCGTAATACATTTTCGACATCCGCTGGTAGAATTCCTGGATCTTGACCGTGAATTTCGCCCNNGTTCCTCCGTGAGATCGTCCTGCCGGTACATTTGTTCCAGTTGCCGCAATTCTTCCCGGGCGTATTCGAGCTGAAACTCGGACACTTCGAGGGAAAGCTCATTCATCGATTTCTCGAAAGGGGCTTCGACATTGAAATAATAGGCGAAATCCTCATCGTTTTGTTTTTTCGCCAATTCAAAGGCTTCCTGCGAAAGAGGCGTTTCGGCCTGCAACGTCGCGAAGCCGATCTCTTCGCTCCGCAAGTCGATTTCGCTCAACCGCAGTGCCCGTTTCCGTTCCGAAAACGCTTCTTCATATTTTTTCTCGTCGAACCGGGCCAAGACATCTCCTTTGCGGACCGGCTTGCCATGCGGGAGCACTTCCTTCAACTCAAACGTGGTAAATTCCTTGGCCTTCAGTCGAACGACTTTAGGGTCTTTCGGCTCGAACGATCCGGTCAATTTCAGCGTCAAACGAAGCGGTTCCCGTTTCAACTCAATGGTTTCCGGCTTTTTCGGCTCCGCTTTTTTTGCAGGCTCCTTTTTCTCGTCGTCCTTGGGTT
>DOMV01000263.1 GCA_003509805.1 Planctomycetaceae bacterium | reverse complement strand
AATATATTTCAAAAACGCTTGAATTCTCGGCATTTGAGAAAACATTTCCGTGCGATAATAAAATTCCCTTGTCGTCAAAAATTTGCATATCTACTTTAACATGAGAATGTTGCGATGATTTTGTAGTTGTGCGACAACGCCAGCTACAATTATAGACAGGTGATGCACTAACCTTAATATCGCTCTTTTTCCAATTGGTGTCATCACATGCCAAATATCCTGTCAGTATTTCCGATCTGATTTGAACAAGTCCCAGTGGGTCGGCTAGGCCAGTAAGGGCATTTGTGCATGTTCGATAGATGTTTATATCTTTCCCTCCAAACCCAATCGGGTCCTCACTCGCCCACCTTCCGACTTTCGCGTCGTACCAGCAGTTAATATTCCACTGCAAGCCGGTCGAGTGGTCGAACAATTTTCCTGTGTACGCAAAGGAAAGCTCATTGTCATTTTGACTGGATTCCCGCCTGCGCGGGAATGACGTGTTGACGGACAAACATTCGCCGAAAGCGTTGTATTCCAAGTGTTTGACCACGCTTCCGTCGCTTTTCACGACATCACGCACGGTATTCAAGTGATCGCTGAGCGTCCACGCATCGTTTTTGCACAATAACTCATCCTGCTTTACGCCCCAGAGGTAACGGTTCTGCACCTCGTTGTTCTTGAACGCCATCGCGATCTGCCAGCCGTCGTGGACGAAAACTTCATCATTGCGTTTGACGAGCCGGTTGAACGCTCCCGTTCGGTAATTTACGCAAACTCCGGCTGCAGCGATCTTCTCCGGTCGCTGCGATGTGTTGCGCTCCCGGCCTCTATTCAACGACAAGCGGCGGAATGGGAACACCGATCATCGCACAAATCACCTGGACAAGTCGCCGTTCTCGCGGGACGATTTCACCGTCGTCCCCGATGCAGGCAAGGACTGCTTCCAACGCCCGTTTTTTGAGGAGCGGCGCCGCGAGAGCGAGCCGACGCAATGCTCGGTCGAATCCGGCAAGATCGCATTGCGTGGATTCAACCATTTTCGCGGCAAGCCCGAGCGTGTTCATTCCGCCCGCAAACGCCTTTTCCGCCGCATCGCGCCGCGTATGACCACTGTAGGCGAGAAAAGACAACAAGTAAGTCAACGGTTCACGAAGCGATTGAACCGAATGATATCGAATCGACGCCTGTCTCGCGAGCCCGAAACAAATGTCGAGATCGTGTTCCAGGATGCCCTTGATCGTATATTCGAACATGTCGATTCTTCCGTCGGCGGCGACCAGTTGTTCCAGCAAATCACGGAAAACGCGATATTGGGCCGTCGAGAGCAAACGCAAGGCGGGAAAAGTTTTTTGAACGAGCGGCAGTTTGGCGTCCGGCGTCAGGGCGGTCGCGTGCAAGCCCATACGGTCAACCAGTGCGGAACAATCCGGCGTCTCCCGATTCCGTATCGCCTCAAGTTGCTTGTCGCGAATGGCGGGATCGGCGTCAAGCAACACGGCATACGCTACCGCTTTCGCGCCGAGCGGATCTCGCAGCGCCTCGACAAGCGATTGCGGCAACGCGTCGATAACGGCTGCCGCGGCGCGAACCGTGTCCCGGTTGATTTGCCCGATTTGCCCGATTGCGCTGAGCACCTCCGTCGCAGGGGGAACCACAGCGGCTGAACCGGCCAACGATACGGACGTATCGGGAATCGCGGCGAGCGCCCCGGTGGAAGCATCCGGAATCGGCAGGGGAAACGGGATTGGCGTTCCCGGCCGGCCTTTTTTACGTCCCGTTTCCGGTTCGATACGGACCGGCTCCACCCTCGCGGGATAACGGCCGTCGAAGGTCGGGTCGATTCGTTTGATCCGGGTCGTCAAATCGGGGTGTGTCGCGAAAATCGTCGCCAGGAAAGAACCGGAAAAGGCATTGCCGAAGAACATGTGTGCTGTTTCGGCCGCATGGGAAGCGTCCATACGGGAACCGGTGTTCGGGGAACCGATTTTTTTCAGCGCGCCGGCAATTCCGGCGGGATTTCGCGTAAACTGGACGGCGGAGGCGTCGGCCAGGAATTCACGTTGTCGCGAAATCGCAGCCTTGATGGCGGCACTGAAAAACATTCCGACGGAACCGACGATGATCGACGTGATTCCGACAAGCATCGCGATCAATATAATGCCGCTTCCGCCGTTCTTGTCGTCCCGGCGGTTGGAACGATATCCGAAACTTCCGT
Organism: Planctomycetaceae bacterium; assembly: GCA_003509805.1. Taxonomy (GTDB): domain Bacteria; phylum Planctomycetota; class Planctomycetia; order Pirellulales; family Thermoguttaceae; genus UBA8133. The sequence continues at coordinate 333 of DOMV01000263.1, read as the reverse complement.
ACATCGTCATCCGCATCAGGAACCAGCCGAGCAGGACGATCAATTCAAGGCCGTAGAGCGTCCCGATCAATTTGATGTTAAGCCGCATGTCCCCGTTGAGGATATGGGAAAATTCGTGGGCGATCACCCCCTGCAATTCATCCCGGGTCAAAAGCGACATCGTGCCGCGGGTAACGGAGACGACCGCTTCATTCGGTGCATATCCGGCGGCAAAGGCGTTGATCGCCTCCTCTTCGTCCATGATATAAACGGTCGGAACATGCACGCCTGAGGCGATCGCGACCTCTTCGACGACGTTGAGCAAGCGCCGCTCCGCCGGGTCCCGCGTTGCCG
>DOMV01000234.1 GCA_003509805.1 Planctomycetaceae bacterium | reverse complement strand
TTCTCGCCGCACCAACAAGTAAAGACGCCGATTTTCATTTTAATTGAGAATGGAGAGTGGAGAATTACTTCTTATTTTTTGAAACAAAAGTTGGAAAGGAGGCGACAGAAATCCTTTTCAATCGCCGTATTGACGGTTAGTGGCCGTATAAATAGATGATCCGTTTTTGGCCGGGTTTGTATTCGATAGGGTATCCCATTTTTCTGCCGTATTCTTTGACATATCCAAAGCCCCAGTCCGCTATTCCGAAACGAACTCCCGATTTATTTTGTGGACGATAGTAAATGAATTCAACGCCTTTACTTCCTGCAAAGGTAGGCTTACCGGTGCTTTGTCCAATCCACCCGTCTTTTTCAAAATGATCTCGATAAAATTGTATTGCTTTATTTTCTCCATGCCCTTCAATTCTGATACCGAACCCCGAACCGTTGTCCCAGCCGAGCACTGTCGTTTGAACCGATGTCCGTACCCAACCCGGTGGAAGAGGCACGGAAACAGCTTGGACATAGTAATAAGTTTTCATTCCAACATAAGGCCCCAAAGCGCAAAGAGGCCAAATCACGCACAGAAATAGGATACGCCGAAATCGACGATAATTTTGTGAAAGTGATTGATTCAGAAAAATTCGTTGCCTGATAATTCCCGCAACAAATCCAACGAACATCATGCTTGCCACGGGAATGGGGTACAGGCCCGAAAGCCAGCCGTGTGAAGCATTGAGCATGAGCGATGCAAGGAGAAATCCGATTGCTGTCCCCAAATAGAATTCTATTGGGAGCGTGAATTTTCGCGGTCGATCTGTACATTGGCTTGATTCCGTCAATGCGCTGCGCTCCTTTCCGGCTGTTGTTTTTGTTTCATTCCGTCTTCATAATTCCTGCCCCCTCACCCTAACCCGTCAGCCACGGTGCTCCCGGCAGGAGAGGGGAAAAACGGCTTGCTTGGCGTTTCACACCCGCATTCCGAGGATGCGAGGCTTGCCAGCCATCGCCGCCGGGTTGGACGTGATTCGATTCAAATTCGTTGTCATGGCATCAAGTCAATCGGGGATTGCCAGCGTTTTGTAAAATCCAGCATAGGAATCGCTCCAATCACACAATATCCAAAGGAGCGTCACCACAAAGAGACAGAATACGGACCAACAGATTACCAGCATCAATATGCGCATTTGTGTACTGTTCCAAAGTCATCATCCCATTCCCGTTTCATCCGAAAATGCCATTTCCGGCTCCGATTACAGCGATTTCACACAGCATTTCTGACAAAGTGCTTGTCGATGCAGAGTTCTTTCTCCGAAATGCCCAGTGCGATGCCTACCAGGTCCGACAGATAGTACACCGGCAGGCCGATTTTTTCGCCGAAACGCTTTTCAATCGCCCCTTGCTTCATGTCCAAATTGACATGGCACATCGGGCAGGCCACCACCATGCAATTCGCCCCATGCCGTTTTGCGTTGTCCAGAATTTTATGCGACAAGCCCGTCACAATGTCCGAACCGGCCAAGGTTAGGCCCGCCCCGCAGCACTCCGTCTTGAAATTCCAGTCGTCCACCGGATTCGCACCTAGGTCTCGCAGTAAATTTTCCATTGATGTCGGCTGCTCGCAGTCATCAAAACGCAAATCCTCCGGCGGACGGGTCAAAAGGCAGCCGTAATAGCAGGCCGGTTTGTATTTTTCGAGTTTATTGACCGCCTTTTCCAAGAGTTTTTCCGTGCCAATCTGCTGGAAAACTTGGATGAGATTGATAATTTCCGTTTGGCCGGTGACGTTGTCCTCGACAATTTCCGACATTTCCGCTTGCAAACTGGACGATTTTCGGAGTTCGTTTCCCACCTTGATGAGTTCCATCGAACACATCGGGCAGGGCGCGAAAATGTTCGGCAGGCCGTCACGTTCGGCGATGGCCAAGTTACGTGCTGGAAAGGCTTTAGCCAATTTCTTGTTCATGTTGTGGGCTGCCGTGGCACCGCAGCAGAGCCAGTCGTCCAGTTCACGCAGCTCGATGCCGAGTTTGGCCATGCAGGCCCTGACCGAGGTTTCGTAATCGTAAGAAGAACCGTGCAGCGCGCAGCCGGGGTAGTATCCGAAGTCCATAGTATTGAAAGGGTTACAGTAGAATGTTACGGCGAACGCATTCTCCGCTTAGAAAGATTCCTTAACGTCCTATTTTAGCCCATTGCAAAAAATTGACAACAGAAAAAGAGCGTTTTGGAGAAAAGCCAAGCCAAGAAACAAAAAAGGCACATCGCAGGGATGTGCCGAGGACGCTTAAAAGACGGAGCCTCACGCAACGAAAGTTACTTACTAAGATTTGTAGCAATCGCTGCTCGGATATACTGCTGGCCATTCTACAGGGAAAAAGCCGGAAAAGCAATGGGGCATGTTGATTTTTATCTGAATTTTTAATACAATGGGTGCTTAGGCCGGTGGCACAAGATATACCCGGCGCGTGGTCGGTGTTGCAAGTGTACATGAGGGAAAAAACGACCAATCTATCCCCTGTCTGACGCAGAATAAAGGAGCTTTCCATGAGTACCAAAGTTAGCGTTGTTTTTTACAGCATGTACGGCCATGTCTACCGAATGGCCAAGGCCGTTGCGGAGGGGGCCGGAGCCGTGCCCGATATCGAGGTGGCACTCTACCAAGTGCCTGAACTTGTGCCCGACGAGGCTCTCGAACGCTCCGGCGCGGCGGCTGCCCGATCAGCGTTTGCCCACGTTCCGCAGGCCACCAATGATGTGCTCGCTACTTCGGATGCCGTCATTTTCGGCGCGCCGACACGGTTTGGCAACATGGCGGCACAGATGCGGAATTTTCTCGACCAAACTGGCGGGCTTTGGGCGCAGGGGAAATTGATCGGTAAAGTCGGCAGCGTTTTCGTATCGACGGGATCGCAACACGGCGGTCAAGAAACCACGCAGATCAGTTTTCATACGACCCTGCTTCATCATGGCATGGTGCTTGTCGGCGTCCCGTATTCCGCGCCCGGCTTGGAGAACATGGACGAGATCACCGGCGGCTCGCCCTACGGTGCGACGACCTTGGCGGGCAACGATGGCAAGCGTCTGCCTTCGGAAAACGAACTGAACATCGCCCGATTCCAAGGGCGGCATGTCGCGGAAATTGCACGGAGATTGAAAGCCCAATAAAAGCCATGCTCACCAGAATTGCCATCGAAAATTTCAAGGGGCTTGCTGATTGCACGTTGGAATTGGACCATTCCGTGGTCTTTGTCGGGCCGAATAACTCCGGCAAAACCACGGCCTTGCAAGCGTTGTCGCTTTGGGAAACTGGCCTGCACGCATGGATGTCCAAGCGATCCGAAGAATCCAGGGCGAAAAAACGGGTGGGCGTGACGATCAACCGGCGAGATTTGGTTGCTGTCCCGATGTCCGATGCGAAGTATTTGTGGAAAAAGCAAAGAGTTCGCATCGGATCAACTAACGAGAAAAAGCAGCAAAAAACCGAAAATGTTCGCATAACGATCACTGTCGATGGTATGTTTGATGGTCAGCCTTGGACTTGTGGTTTGGAGTTCGATTATGCCAACACCGAGTCATTTTATTGCCGACCGACCTCCAATGAAGATAATATTTTATGGAAAATATCGGATAGCGAGCGGGCAATGCTGAATAACCTGCACATGGCCTTTCTGCCTCCGATGTCGGGTTTGGAACCGGAAGAAATCGTGTTGCAACCGGGAACGGTTGACCGCAGAATCGGTGAAGGTCAGACAGGGCAAGTGTTACGGAATTTGTGTCTTCGGCTTTATCAGGATGAATCAGATGCTCCACAATGGGACAATTTGGTTCAAAGTATCCAGAGATTGTTTGGAATAAAAATTCATCCGCCAACGGATGATGAGTGGGGAAAAATCTCTATGTACTACCACGATCAAAGGGACACAGGAAACGCAAACAAATTGGAACTATCATCCGCTGGTCGCGGCTTTCAGCAGACGCTTTTGATTCTCGCATTTCTGTACTTGCATCCAGGAGCCATCATTCTTCTTGATGAGCCGGATGCCCACTTAGAAATTTTGCGACAAAGACAGATTTACGAGGTCATTAAGGAAGTTGCAAAAGAGCAACAAGGCCAAGTGATCGTGGCGACGCATTCAGAAGTTTTGCTCAATGAATCGGCGGAAAAAGACACGGTTGTTGCCTTTCTTGGCAAACCTCATCCCCTGAATAATAAAAGCCAGCAAAGCCAACTGATAAAATCGCTTTCCGAGTATGGGTGGGATCAATATCTGCTTGCCGAACAAAAAGGTTGGGTGCTTTATTTGGAAGGCTCAACCGACTTGGATATGCTGCGTGGGTTTGCACGTTTGCTGGACCATCCCGTCAACCACTCGCTGGATCAAGTGTTTTTTCATCCGATAGGAAGCAATGTGCCGGAATTGGCGAGGAAGCATTTTTTTGCTTTGCGTGAAGCAAAAGCGGATTTGATTGGATACGCCTTGTTCGATAACATTCCCAATGAACTGAGAAACGATAATGGACTGCATGCATACTCCTTGAAACGCAAGGAAATCGAAAACTATTTTTGTACGGAAGACGTTCTTGTGAGGTGGGCGCGAGGAAAAACCGACCCCCAAGTGATCAACACCTTGTTGCGTAATGAGCATATTGAACAACAGGACTTCCGGGAACAGAAGATGCGGGAGGCCATCGCCAAGGTCGAACAATCAATGAAGACGTTGAAAAAAGCCGACTCCTTGTGGTCGTCCAACCTGAAGGCGAGCGACGACGTGTTCAGGCCGGTCATCGAGAATTATTATGAGATGATCGGAAGAAACAACCCGGTGGCGCAGAAATCCCGGTTTGTCGAATTGATTGAATTTATGCACGCCGACGAAGTCGATGCGGAAATCGTTTCCGTTCTGGATGCCATTCATGAGACGGCAATTCAAGCATCCGCAGCCATAAACCGCGGCGAGTCGGCGGATTCTTATACCGAAGGCGGTTGAGTTTTCCGTTTGACCGCCTGTTTACTCTCCGGGCAGTGTGGTTTCCGGCGGGCAGGCTCCCGAATCGTCGGCTTCGGGAAATTTCAACGGTGTTCAGTCTTGAGGTTCTCGTTATGGATCGATCCTGCCGGCCGCCGTCTTATCAGCCGCCGTCCTATCAGCCGTTGGCGCTTTGCCTGCTGAGCGTGCTGATCGGCATCATGATCGATCGTTTCCTGCCTTTCGCGTGGTTTTTCTGGTTCGCGATTGTCCTGTCCGGATTGTCGGCCGCGTATCTTTTCCGGAAACATCAGCGTGTCGCAACCTGTTGCATCCTTTTGGCCGTCGGGTCTTTTTTCGGTTTGCGGCATCATCTCCATTTCTACCGTTTCCAGGCGAACGATCCCGGGTTTTACGCGAATACCGAAGGGAAACCCTGTTGCATCGAGGGGACCGTCCTGGAAATGCCGCGGCTGCTCGTCGTCCCGTCGCCCGACCCGAGCCGGGCTTTCATGCCGCAGGAATCGACCCTTTTCACGCTGCACGCCGACCGGCTCCGCGATACCGAAGCCGACGGGACCGTTCATTGGCACCCGGTCGACGGCCGTGTCTCGGTCCGGGTTGCGGGGAATCGTTCCGAACTCGGGAGCGGCGAGCGGGTCCGTCTTTTCGGGGAACTGTCGAAGCCACATCCGCCGCAGAATCCCGGAGACGCCGATCGGCGGATCATGCTTCGAAACCGGCGCATCCTCGCGGAATTGCGTTCGAATTTTCCCGGTTCGGTTCACGTCCTTTCCGGCGATTCTTCCCAATTTCGAACGCACGACACACAGCACGGCACACTGCACGGCGCACAACATGAAAAGATCGGCAAAATTTTTCGAAGTTCAGCCGTTTCCGCGTCGCTCGAAGCGTTACGTCGCCGGGTACGACGCACGATCCAGGCGAATATGAGCGGCGATACCGCTCCGATTGCGACAGCGATGGTGCTCGGCATCCGTGAAGAGATCGACGAGGGCACCAACCGGATCCTGCGCGAAACGGGAACGATCCATATTCTCGCGATCAGCGGCCTGCACATCGGTTTGCTCGCGGCCGTCGTCGGCGGAATGCTCACGCTTTTCGGGATGCCGCGCCGCCTGACCGCAGTGCTACTGATTCTCGCGGTACTCGGCTACCTTTTCATGACCGACGTCCGGCCTCCGGCGATCCGGGCAACCGTGCTTGTCGTCGTCGCCTGTGTCGCCCTGTATTTCGATCGGCGGATCATCTCGGTCAACTCGCTCGCGTTCACCGCCCTGGTCGTCCTTGCCGTCAACCCGACCGAGATGTTTCAGCTCGGCGCCCAGCTTTCGTTCCTCGGGACCGGCGTTTTTCTCTGGCTCCCGCAACGGAGGGAGCCGCCCGGACCGGATGACAAACCGGAAACAACGGATGGAAACAAGGCGGACGCCACACCGAACGAGCGGCGGCGCACGCGTGCGGCGATGAGCCCCGTCCGCCTTTCCTTGCGTCGTTTTCGTGACGGAATCGTGCGACTCTTCCTCGGAAGCCTGTGCATCTGGTTGACGCTGATGCCGCTGATACTCGGCCGGATACACCTTTTCACGCCCGTCGCGATCCTGGTCAATCCCCTGCTTTGGCTGCCGCTCACCGCTTCCCTGATGGGCGCGTTTTCCGTCGTCGCGGCCGGGTTCTTCGACACGATCACGGGCACGATCATGGACATGATCGCGTTTACGGGACCTGTTTCGGGGCCGGTTACGGTTTTACATGTCGCCCCGTTTTTCGGTTGGATCGCGGACACCGCGGTGCGGTCCCTGCTCGGCCTGATCGCCCTGTTCCATAAAATGCCGTTCGGATATTACTGGTTACCGGGACCGCCGCTCTGGTGGACGATCATTTTTTACGTTCCCCTTGTTTTTTGGACGCTTGTTCCGTCGATGCGGCCCCGGGGACGCATTCTCCTCGTCTCGGCGGTCGCCTGGGTATCGGTCGGTTTTCTCCACGGATATCTTCGCGATCGGGAAATCGCGGGGAATGAACGCCTGGGCATCCACGTGTGCAGCGTCGGTCACGGCCTTGCGGTGTTGATCCTCGCCCCGGACGGAACGACGACGATTTACGACGCCGGTTCGCTTTCCTCGCCCTGGTCGAGCGCGAACATTCTTTCGAGACAGCTTTGGCACGCCGGGAAAACGCGAATCGATTGGGTCGTTCTTTCCCATCCGGACAACGACCATTTCAACGCCGTCGTCCTGTTGGCGGAACGTTTTCGAATCGGCGAGGTCGTCGTACCGCCGGGAATGTTCGAAAAACGGAACGATTCGCTCCACCTGTTGCAGGACACCTTGGAGAAAAAGAACATCCCGGTCCGTGTCGGCCGCAAAGGGGACCGTTTCGACATGCCGGACGATTCGGGAAGTTCCCGTCCTTCAAGTTATTCCGTACGCATATTACACCCGGACGGCTCCGCTGCCGTCGACGTGGACAAGAACGCGAATGCCGCGAGTTTGGTGTTGCTGATCGAGCATCTCGGATACCGTGTCCTGTTGTCGGGGGATCTCGATACGCCGCGCCGCCCGACATTCCTGCAAGAACCGCCGATCGACATCGACCTGCTTTTCCTGCCGCACCACGGCGGCAAATCGGATTCCGCAGCCCCCCTGCTCGCCTGGTCGACGCCGGAACACCTCCTCATCAGCGGCGGTCGTTTTTGGCGCAACCCGCAATCGATCGACGATTATCTTCGAAAAGGGTATCGCGTCCATGAAACGTGCGATCACGGGATGATCTCGATCCGGATCGATCACGGCGGAATGAACGTGGAGCGGTTTTCCGAGCGGATGTCCGAATGAATCGCTTGATCGACAACGGATCGACGACAACGGATCGACGACTTCGCGCCGCACGGCTGCGGCAATCACGGCTAAACTTTTTTTCACAAGGCTTGTCCGGGAGCGGGATTTCTGCGATAATGGGTGTCGCGCACCGGGGCCGGTCGCGTTTCGGGGTCGGTTGTGTTTCGGGTTCGGTAGCGTTTTCCGTTCGCTCCGCCCGTTCACCCAAGGTGGGTGCTTCGAAATACGGCTGTACTGGAAACGCGATGCAATTGGTTGTTTGGTGAAGACCGCTTGTTGCAATCGCTCGCTGCAACGTCTTTACAGATATCAGGTCGCACGGATCGTTCGAGCGACGGGCGATTGCTTGCGGGAACAGTTTCAGGCCGTGGTTTCAGGCCGTTTACGGTATAACATCCGGCCGTCCGCCACGGATGCGGCTTCGGGAAATCCGATGGTTTTCCGCGCACCAGATTCGGTTCCGGAATGAAACGGAGCATGTCCATCGTTCAACACACCTCGGGGATAGGCGAAGATGAAAACAAAACCGCGCGTTTTTCTTTCCGGTTTCGCGGATGAAGGTACGAGTAACAAAACGATCGTCGAACAGTTCGCCGTTTTCGCGGCGCTCGGGCTTCAGTATTACAGCATTCGCTTCGTCAACCTCGGCGACGGGGTCAAGAACGTGATGAAGCTGACCAAGACCGACATCCAGCGGGTCCGTCAATTTCAGGACGATTACGGCCTGAATGTTTCCTCGATCGGCTCCCCCATCGGTAAAATCAAGCTGGTCGATACCGACGACGGCACGACGAACCCGTATGTCCCGTTTGAAAAATACCTGGAGCACGACGTCCGCCCGGCCTGTGAATTGGCGCACGCTTTCGAAACGAAACTGATCCGCGGTTTTTCCTTTTATCACCCTCAAAACGAGGACCCTTCGAACTACGTTTCGCTCGCGGTGGACCGGCTCGGCCAGATCGCCGAAACATGCCACCGGAGCGATTTGACGTTCGGACTTGAGGTCGAGGCGAACCTGGTCGGCCAAAACGGGCATCTCCTCGCCGACATTTACCGGCAGGTCAACCACCCGGCGATGGTGCTGATTTTCGACGGCGGCAATCTCGTCATGCAGGGATACGATTCGCGGGACATTTACGAACAATATGAAGCGATGAAGCCCGGGCTCGGCTGGTTGCACATCAAGGATTACGCCGAAACCCGCCGCGCGGAAAAGGGAGGCCGGGTCGAAGAGAACAAGGTGGCCCATTTCGTTCCGTCCGACCGGGGGGCGAGCGACCATGCGCGGATTTTCCGCGATTTGGGGACCTACCTGCCCGCGCTGGAAGAAAAACTCAAGTCGCGCGGCATTCCCGGTGTTTTCCTCGATCTCGAACCGCACCTCAAGGGAGGCGGCCAGTTCGGCGGTTTCAGCGGTCCCGACGGCATGGGGGTCGCCCTTCGCGCTTTATGCAAAACACTTGATTTTACCGATATTGGCTACCACCTGCGCGATTTTGACGATGTGAAAGCCTCGCGGGGATTTTAGACCGCCAACGGGCCGACAGTGCTCAGAACAGACGCCCGATACAATCACCCGAAACGCAGTATAGGAAAGCCGGGCACAAAGCGTAGCGAAGTGGCCGGGAAACTCACCAAAACATCCTTATCTCTCCACGACACATGAAAAGCACCTTTTTTCTCGCCGTACTCGGATTGAGCCTGATATCGCCGAACGCTTTTGCCGCCGATTGGCCGGTTTTTCACGGGCCCGCGGGAGACAACAAATCGACCGAAACGGGACTGTTACAAGATTGGCCCGACGAAGGTCCCCAAATGCTGTGGAAGGCGGAAGGACTCGGAAAAACGGACAAACCGTCCAGTTTCGCCGGGGTCGTCGTCCAAGCCGGCCGGGTTTATACCATGGGTAACGTCGACAAGGAAGGAGACGCGAAAACGGCGACGGTCACCCTTTATTGCCTGGACGAATCGACCGGGAAAGAGCTTTGGGCCGTCCCGGTCGGGGAAGGTTGGAAACGGCATTTCGAAGGTGACCGCAGCACGCCGACGCTCGACGGCGAGCGTGTCTATGCGTTCGCCTCGCTCGGTCAGTTGGGGTGTTTCAGCACGCAAGACGGCAAGGAAATTTGGACGCGCAATCTCGCGAACGATTATGAAGCGGCATTGCCCACCTGGGGTTACGCCCAATCGGTCGTGGTCGCCGGCGACCTGTTGATCGTCGGTCCCGGCGGCAAGAAAGCCTCGGTCGTCGCCCTTGATAAGACGAGCGGCAAAACCGTCTGGGAAACGCCGCCGATGACGTTCGAGACGGTCAAGGAAGGGGAAGAACCCGTGCAGGAAACCGAAATTGCCGGATACGCGACGCCGTATCTTTTCGAGCACGGCGGACGACGGATCGTCGCGCTGATGGACCAAAAGGCCCTGTTGCTCGTCGACCTCAAGGACGGCGCCCTGCTTGCCCGGTACGTGCATGAAACGAAGCACGATATCAATGCGACCATGCCGTATTACGAGGACGGCACCCTGCTGATCACGTCCGGTTACGGGACGACGGGCATGGAATTGCTGACAATCAAAGCGGCCGGAGACGGGATCGAACTCGAACGGATTTGGCAGCAGAAGCGGTTCGACAACCAACACGGCGGAATCATCGTGCTCGACGGGTACGTTTACGGTTCCGCGCACCAGTACAAGGGCGGGGCCTGGCTTTGCCTGAAACGGGAAGACGGCGAACTCGTCTGGGACGATAAGACGATCCCGCAGGGTTCCTGTTTTTACGCGGACGGCCGCATGTACTGCATGGATGAAAAGGAGGGCAACGTCGTCCTGTTGAATCCGAGTCCTGAAAAGTTCGACATGACCGGTCGTTTCCAGTTACCCCAGGAGGGACAGGGGGCGTATTGGGCGCACCCGGTCGTCTGCAACAAAAAGCTGTACCTGCGACATGATACGTTCCTGTATTGCTACGACGTTGCGAAATAGGGCCAAAACCGCGATTCGCTTTTTTGTCTCCATCGTTTTTTCCCCGGTCGCATTTTTCCTTGCCTTTTGTTTTTCTACCGTTTTTCCGGCTGATTCCGGGATTTTCGGTTCGGAAATACGGACGTTGGAAGGAACGTACTTGAGGCTGCGGACCGATCTGCCTTCCTCGACGGAGGTCGACGGGTTGCCCGCCGTGTTCGATGCCGCCGTTCCGCTTTGGTGTCGTTTTCTCGGTATCAATCCCAACCGTTGCGACGGCTGGAAAATGGACGGTTGCCTGATCGGCGATTTCGAGCGGTTTGAACGTGCCGGGTTGGTCCGGGAGGTTCCTGATTTACGAACCGGATTTCAATTAAACCGGAAACTCTGGGTGCTCGAACAGGCGAGCGCGTATTATCGACGGCATTTGCTCCTGCACGAAGGCGTTCACGGGTTGATGGCGCACGTCTTTCACGGGCTCGGGCCGCCTTGGTATGCCGAAGGCTGTGCCGAACTGCTCGCGACGCATACCCTGAGGGACGGCAAACTTGAGATCGGTGTGATTCCGGGTCACCGGGACGAGGTGCCGATGTGGGGCCGGATCAAACTGATTCGCGACGATATCGCCGCCGGGAAGGGTCGTAGCCTGCGCGATGTTCTTGGATTGCAACCGGGCGAATACGACGCCCCGAACGCGTATGCGTGGAGTTGGGCGCTCTGCGTTTTCCTGGAAGGGCAGCCGGAATTCACGGGCATCCTGGGCGGCATGACAAATGTCCTTCCGCCGGGGAGAACGACGTCGGAATGTGCCGAAACGTTTAACGAACGGTTTTACGACCGGATCGGGAGGGACGTTCGTTCGCAATGGGAGGCCGCGTGGATCGATTTCGCCGGTCGGCTCGATTACGGATACGACAGGGAACGTGCTCGCATCGACGATCTTTCGCCCGGAGCAACCCGATGGAATGGCCGGAATCATCAATGGCGAGTCCGCCCGGACCGCGGTTGGCAGAATTCGGGGCTCCGAATACAACAAGGAGACGCCGTTCGCATCGCGGCGGCCGGACGATTCCGGCTTGGCAACCGGCCGGCAACCTGGTGGTCGGAACCGAACGGCATCACGATCCGTTATGATCGAGGTCGGCCGATCGGGGAGTTACAGATGACGATCCTGCCGGGTCCGGAAACATCGAATGCAAACACGGCCGGGGACGATTATTCGCGATGCCCGTTCCTGAATCCGGTTTCGATCGGAACACATTGCGAGTACACGGCCCCGGTCGGCGGAACGCTGTTCTTTCGAATCAACGATTCGCCCGCCGATCTGGCCGATAACGACGGCGATGTCACGGTGTCGCTGGAGAAGGCATCCGGGAATACAATTCCCGGCTCGTGAAGAATTGCTCCGATTCCCGGCTCGTGAAGATTACCCTCTTCACTTGTTGTCCGTTTTCAAAGGCGGCGGGATATCGAAGGCGTCGCGGTAGTGATCGATTCGCGGCGCTGCTTTTTCGGGCCAGGTAATCGCGACCACGTCGAACCGCATCGGGCATTCCGGCCGATTTCGGCGGTTCATGTACGCCATCGCCAATCGATGAAGCGATCGCCGTTTTTTCATGCCGACCGCCTCGACCGCCCCCCCGTCCGCGTCGCTTTTTCGTGTTTTCACCTCGATGAAAACAAGGCATTCCCCGTCTTCGGCGACGAGATCGAGTTCACCGAACGGATCGAGACGGAGATTTTGTTCGAGAATACGATATCCTTTCCGTTCAAGAAACGCGATCGCGGCTTTTTCGCCCTTGCGTCCCAGCCGGTCCTTGGGGCGGATGGAACGGAAACGCATCTTTCCGGAAGACGTCCGGGAAGATCGCGGTTCCCCGTCGTTTTCCGGTTCCGGCGATAAAACGGCTTCCGCGAAAATCGCGGAGACGGCGGCAACGATTCGCGCGGTGATTGTGCGCATCGATTTTACTGCGTTTTTCAAGTCGATTTTTGAAACGTTCGAAGGCTGGCCCCGTGTTCCTTGCTACCGGCCTGCTACCCGCTGAAATGAAACAGTAAAACATCCCCTTCCTGGATCACGTAATCCTTCGGTTCACGCCGGACGAGATTTTCCGCTTTCACGGCCCGTTCGCCGCCGAGCCGGACGAGATCGTCGCATTTCGTCACCTCGGCACGAATAAAGCCTTTGGCCATATCCGTATGGATTTCCCCGGCGGCATCGAGCGCCGTTCCCCCTTTGCGAACCAGCCAGGTGCGCACCTCTTTTTCACCGGCGGTCAGGAACAGCATTTGGCCCGATACGTCCATGATACGGCGCAGCACGGCATCGCGGTCCGATGCGACAAGTTCCATTTCGCACAAGAACGCAACCCGCTCTTCCGGGGTCATTTTCGCCAGATCCTGCTCCAGGCGGCAGGAAACCGCGAGCACCGGCACCGTATCCGACGGCACCGTATCCGACGACACCGTATCCGGCGACACGGCGTCCGTCCCGGCGGCCGGGGATTGTTTTTTGACGCATTCCGAAACGGCGGCGGCGATTCGTGCCGGATCGGCTTCGTCGTCCGGCGTATTGACGAGCACCATCCACGGTTTCCGGTTCATGAGCCGAAACCCCCGGCAGATGCGCTGTTGCTCTTCGCGAAAGGCGATATCGCGGAGCGGCATGTTCGATTCGAGGGCCTGTTGGATCGTTTCGAGCACGTCGATTTCGAATTCGTAAATCTCATGCTGTTGTTTCGGAACGGGCCGTTTATTTTGCTCCCTGACTTTTTCCAGCCCGTTCGAAACGATTTCCAAATCGGCGAGGACGAGGTCGTCGCGAAAGGCTTTGACCTCTTTGGCCGGATCGGCTCCGTCAAAGGCGGCGGCGACCACGACCAGCGCGTCGGCTTCCCGGAGTTGGGCCAACCGGGCCGGGTTCCCCT
>DOMV01000260.1 GCA_003509805.1 Planctomycetaceae bacterium | reverse complement strand
TAGGCTCCCGGCTACGCGGTCGCCGGTGCAACTATGGTCCCGGAAGGGGCTTACGTGCCGCGGCTCCGGTCCCTTGGAAATCAAGAACGGAATTAACGATACGGAATTAACGATAATGGCCCGCCCGCTGATCGTTCTCGGAACCAACAATCGCAAAAAAGGAATCGAGCTGGCGGAATTGCTTGAGCCGGTCGGGATCGCCGTTCGTACGCTCGCCGATTTCGACCGGAAAACGGAGGTCGTCGAAGACGGCGATACCTTTGCCGCCAATGCCGCCAAAAAAGCGACGCGGCAGGCGCAGTTTCTCGGGCACTGGGTTCTCGGCGAAGACAGCGGGCTGTCGATCGATTCGCTCGGCGGCGCGCCCGGCGTTTACTCGGCCCGATTTTCCGGCGAAGGAGCCGATGATGCGTCCAACAACCGGCTGCTCCTGGAAAAACTCGGTTCCCTGCCGATTGAAAAACGAACCGGGCATTACACCTGCCATGCGACTCTCGCCGATCCGGAGGGCCGTATCCGCGCCGAAAGCGAGGGTGTCTGCCGCGGTCGAATTCGTTTCACCCCGTCCGGGAACGGCGGGTTCGGTTACGATCCGCTTTTCGAAGTCGTCGAATATCACCGTACGTTCGGAGAAATGAGCGGTGCCGTCAAACAATGTATCAGCCACCGGGCCAAGGCGCTTCGCTGCCTGATCGCTCAACTGCCCGCCCTGCTCGGCGAAATCGGCCGATAATCGTGACCTGATTGCGAGCGTATCTTGATTTCTTCGGTATCGGTACTGTATACCGAAAACCCGAAGCACGGTGCAACGATCGGAGAGCGGCATCACCCGTTTCGATCATCGTTCCGGCTCGCCGTGGAGAGAAGGACGCAGGACGACCAGGGTGCGTTGGCGAAACCCGAATGCCTGCCGAGCTTTAATACCGGAGCCGGCCCCGTTTTCCGTCTGATCCGCCCCCTCGAAAACAGCTTGCCTTTCGGACAGCCGCTTATGTTGAGGGCGATGATGCGAAACATCGGGAGCAGACAGGGATGCAATGTGCCCGTGCGACCCGCTCCCGGCTTCTTCAGAAACCCGTTCCAGTTTCAGGAAATAGGGAAATTCAAGGGCGACCCGTAATCTGTTTCCAAAAACGGGTCGTAGAAAACGTTCATATTTCTCCTTGCAGGTGATAATATAACCGTCTACAGGATGCTCTTTCAAAAAGGCTTCCACCGTTTTGATATCGTACCGGACGATTCGCTGACCGCCGTAAAACACCCAACTCGGCTCGAACTGATCGAAGCTGCAAAAGACCGGTTCCGGACATTCCCTCCGCACCTGTTCGAACAGGAGCGGGTAATCCTGTTGACGGGAAACGATACGCGCCCCGAAGGCAAGGACGGAAATGATGAGAATAACAGCGGTAAGGTGCATTCCCCGGACGAACCGGCGATGTTTTCCCTTGTACAGGACACACCAGAGACGGACGGTCGCATACACGAGAACGGCGGGAATCATCAACAAGGGCCATCCCTGCGGCACGGCAACCGGGATCAGGAAAAGTTTCAGGACGAGCCCGAGCAGGAGGGCGACCAGGAGAATCACCAGGAGCGCCCCGTCGATCCAGCGTGGATGAACCAGGGCGCGACCGTCGGCCCAATTCGCGAGAAAAGCGGCATAAACCATGGCTGCTCCGACACTTCCGATAAAGACGTAATTCGGCATTTTGGTGTCGATGAAACCGAAAACCCCGATGTAAACACACACCAGGCAGGCGGCGAGAACATACCCGTTTTCAAACGGCGTCCCCCGCCGCAGTTGGCGGATCATATCGAGCAGGGCGGGAACAAAAAAAATCGACCAGGGAAACGTGATCGCGAGCATCGAAAAAGGATAATACCAGTAAAAATCGAGCGGGTACGCGTGTCCCTCCATGGCGGCCGTCGCCCGGCCGAAATTGTGGACGCCGAAAAAGAACTGCGTCCAGACGCCATCCGTCGCCTGATGGACCGCGACGTACCAGGGAACAGCCGTAATCCCGATCGCGACAAGGGCCGTTACCGGCCGCATCGCCCAGAGCGTTTTCAGGAAATGGACGGGATAAAACGGCCGAAACAGCCGAACAAGCAGGACTGCCTCGCCATAGCGTTGATAACCCTCCTCCCGGCTCAACGGTTTCAAACGTTTGACAAGCATGAACATGCCGATCACGGCCATCGGGAGCACCACGCCGACCGGCCCTTTCGTCAGGAAGGCGAAACCGAGACAAAAATACATCAACAGGCAACAGGCGTAGTTTTGAGGAAAAAACGCCGGGGAAACGCTGTCCTGCGAAACGCTGTCCTGCGAAACGCTGTCCTGCGAAACACTGTCCGAAGCGACACCGTCCGGAGAGGGCGGTTGTTCCCGGGAAGGGAAGACGCCGCAAACGTAGCTGAGAAGTGCCGACATCGTCCAAAACGTCAACGTGGCGTCCGTCGTCACCGAAGAGGATTCGACGGCATAAAGAATCATCGTTCCGAGAGCGTACGCCGTGCCGTTGGCGACCCGGCGATCGAACAACCGTCGTGTGATGGCGTAAACGAGTAATAATGAAAGAGTTCCGAAAAACGTGGAGGGGAATCGCGCGGCGATCTCGTTGACGCCGAAAAGGTGAAACGATACGATCATTCCCCAATACGTCAGGATCGGCTTATCCCCGTAAAAGAGGGAACCGTCGGCACGCTCGGTCACGATCGGGACGATCCAATCACCTCGCTCGAACATCTGTTTGGCCGCCGCCGCGTAAACGGTTTCGTCCCAATCCCAAAGACGGGAACTACCGGAAAACAGGAGATAGAGCGGCAGAAATACGATAACGAGACAGAATAAATCCCGGAAATAGTGCTTCTTCATAACAGCGGATTCATAACGGCAGGGATGGCGAATTGCCCGCAAATCACCGGAATATCCATAAGGAATCAACGGAACCAAGGAAATCATAGCATAATACGGACAATCGGAAAATCCGAAAACATGGGAACAATCACGTTTTCTACCGCAAACGGCCTGAAACTACGACCTGAAACTACGGTCTGAAACGGTTTCCGCGAACAATCGCTTGTCGCTCGAACGAAACGTGCAACCCGATATTTACAAGGACGTTGTGGCGAGCGAGTGCAACAAGCAACCTTCACCGGACACCCAATTTCACCGCGTTTCCGGTATATTCCCGGGTTCTTCCGTTTTTTCGGCATTTCAACCGGAATTGATGTATAATAGTCGGGACTTTATGCCCGATCAGGTGTTTAGTGAGAGAATGGCGTGTTTGGGGGGGAAACGTTCGAAAGCGGACGCCCGTTTTCGAACGTTCATAGAGACACTCTTAGACCGATTACCGGATTTGCCATGCCTTGGCTCGCAATAACGTGGAATAACGACCGGCTCCTCCTGCTGACGGCAAAAGGAACGGGCGCTTCTCTGGCGTTCGACCGGGCGATTTCCGTCGAACTGGACCGGGGATCCGATTCCCTCATCCGTGAAAAAATTCGCGAAACGGTGCTCAAGGAACGACTCGGAAGAATGGACGCGATCATCGTCCTGCCCAGGGGAGATGTCGAGATTCGGCCGATGTCCTTTCCCTATGTTCCCGTCGAAGAACTGCCCGCACTGGTCCGTTTTCAGGCGGCGCGGGAATTCAACGGTTATGATCCCGTCTCGCCGCTCGATTTCCTGTTGCTGCATGAACGAAGCGCGGCGGCATCCCAATCGACCGCGACGGTTCCGGTACTGGGACGCCGTGTCCTGGCGACGGCCATCCCTTCTTCGCAATTGCAAAAATGGAACGAACTTTGCGAGAGTTGCCAGTTGAAACTGCGTCGTCTCGTCTTGTCGCCCTGCGAAACAGCCTCTCTTTGGCGGCAAAGCGAGTCTTTTAACGAATCGGCGACCGATTTGCTCGTCGAACTCGATTCCGAGGAAGCGTCGCAGACGGTCGTTTGCCGGGGCCAGCCGATTTTCATGCGTTCTCCGCGATTGATGTCCGGCTCCTTCGTCGAAGATGCGGGCGGCATCTCGGGGATCATGCGCGACGCCGGGGACTCCGGGGACTCCGAAACGCTTCCTTCCCTGATTGCCGAATTGAAACGTACGCGATTCGCGGTCCGAAACGAAACCCCGCCGGTGACGATCGAGTCGATCATTCTGTGCGGAACAGGCGAGGAACACGCGAAGGCTGCGGCCCTAATCGAAAAGGCCATGGATTCTCCCGTGACCCTTTTCGATCCGTGGACGAAACGCGCGCGAACAGGCGAGTTGCGAGCCGGTCCGCCCCCGTTTGCCGAACAGTTCGCGCCGCTGTTGGGAGCGATTCTCGCGGCCGCGAACAACCGTCCCGGCGACCTCGACCTGCTCAACCCGAAACGGAAACCGGAAATCCTCGCTCGACGCCGGATTGCCATGACCGCCGCCGTTGTCGCGGTCGTTCTCGTGGTCGCCGCGATCGCATTCGGTTTTTACCGTCGCGCCGTGTTGCAGAGGGAACTTCAGCAACTCAAGGAACACATCGGTACACTGCAAAAAGAGGCTGACCTGGTCGGGAAACAACGGGAGCAACTCACCGCCGTCGAACAATGGAGCGAAAAACGCGTCAATTGGTTCGAACAACTCGACTGGCTCAGTACACGCCTGCCGCCTGCGCGGGATGTCAAACTGACCTCCCTCAACGTATCCGTCCTCCCGGGAACCGGGGTGGGCGGCGAAATCGCAAAGATGGATATCAAAGGACTTGCGCGTAACAACGAAGTCATCGCCCCGATGGAAGCGGGACTGCGTGACGCGGCGCACGACGTGCAAAGCGGCCAGAAACGTGCGGACACGGCCGATCCGCGCTACGGTTTCTATTTCGATTTGATCGTTTACGTCAAGGAACCGGATAAAAACACGGCCCCGAAGCCGGCTTCAAAACCAATCGTTCCGCCGATTGCCGGGCCCGAGGGCGAGCCGCAAGCGGTCCCGCCGGAAACAATCGAAGCGGAGTATACTGAAAACAATTGAAATTNNTCCCGAAGCCGACGATTCGGAAGATTGCCCATCGGAAACAACAACCCTATTTCGACATTCGGGGCATCCACCCGGATTCGTCCAATCCCGGATTCGTCAGACTTATGTCCAAATCCGCACCACCGACCGAGAATCGCGAAAAGATACTCATGATCGTTGCCGGCCTGATTTTCGCCGTCGTGGCCGCCTGGCTCCTGAACGACGTTTACGGCAGTGCCGTGTCGACGCTCCTGAAGCAGCGGAATAAGTTGCGAAACGACGTCACACGGCTGGAAATGGCGACGCGAAGCGAATCGCTCCGGCGAAGACTCGATTCGTTCATGGAAAAAAGTTTGCCCGCCGACCGGTTCCGGGCCGCCTCGGAATACCAGAACTGGTTGATCGATCTGTCCGCCCGATCCGGGATTCGTGAACCGAAGGCGGAAGCGGCAACCGCGAAGGATTCCCCGAAGGAAGGGTACCGCAATTATACCTTTACGTTTCGGGGGAAAGGAACCCTTGCCGAGCTTGCCGCATTCCTTCGGCAATTCCACGAATACGACAACCTGCACTTGATCCGGAACGTGCTGTTGAAGCCGTCGAAGGATGCGAAGTATCTCGATATCACGCTGAATATCGATGCCTTGGCCATGACGCAGTCCGCCAACCGGACGCTCGTCATGCACCTGCGTGATCCGGAAACCGACCCGGATGTCGCCGAGCGAATGAGCCGTTCCGTGATCGAGCGCGATTTCTTCGTCGACGCCAAGTCGGCTACGCCGGTGGTTGAAATCACGCGTCCCACGTCCCCGCCGAAATTCGATCCGACACCGTATTGTTTCGTGACCGCCATCGTCGAGTCGTTTGGAAAAACCGAGGTATGGCTCGGCAATCGCATCTCGGGCCAACTGGATCGGCTTCACGTCGGCGATCGGTTTCGCATCGGCGAGATGCCGTGTACACTGACCAAAATCGATTTCAATTCGATTACCGTGGAAGCGGACGGGGGATTGTACCGGATTCCTTTCGGCTATTCTTTCGATGACGCCGAATATCTCGGAGACGTCACGACAGAGGACCCTCCCGGATAGGTGAAAATATACTGGATTCCGTAAATTTCAACGGTTTCCGGAATAAGCCGGGAAAATCCATTCGTGCCAGATTGATTCGACCTGGAAAGCCGTTTCCTCAAGCGTTGCCGGATACGTCGAGACGATCCAGCGGGCACGACGCCGTTTTTCATCCGCCGTAAACTGGTGGAGTGATCGGGTGCGGAAATCGGATTCCGCCCAGCCGCGTTCGAGGACCCGTCGCAGGCGGATTTCCTCGGGGCAATCGACACAAACGGTCGCTTCAACCAATCGGTCCCAGCCCGCCTCCAAAAGAAGCGGGGCATCGAGCAGCGCGATCCGGGTTCCTGCCGCGTGTTCCCGCTCAAGCCGCTCTTCCAGGATACCGCCGATGACCGGATGGGTCAGTTCCTGGAGAAACGTCAATTCCCGCGATCCCTGTTCGGTCGGGGCGAACACGATTCCCGCAACGGCTTTTCGCAGGACCGCTCCATCCCGGTCGAGAATGGAATCCCCCCACCGTTCCCGAAGCCGTTCGATGACCAAGGGCCGGGTCAGCGCTTCATGGCCGGCCCGGTCCGCGTCCAGGCGTGCGGCGCCGAGGTTCGCGAACATTCCCGCTACCGTGCTTTTGCCGCTCCCGATGTTCCCGGTGATTCCGAAAATACGCATGAATTGTGGGCCGATATGATACGACCGTTGCGTCAAAAGGTACTGTGCTCCGCGCTCCGCATAAAAATAATGTGCCAAGGGGCTTCCGGAGCACGGTGTTTCCTGAACACTGTCTTACCTGAACACTGTCTTACCTGAACACTGCGTTACCTGAACACTGTGCTGCCTGAACACGGCGATGAAAGCCCCTTTGACCGCGAATGTCGGGTCGGAGACCAAGGTTCAAATTTTTTCGCGGAGATCAATAAGTTTAGGATCGATTCTTCACGAGCCGGGACCGTCGGGGAGCGATTCTTCACGAGCCGGGAATTGTATTCCCGGATGGTTGCGGTCGCGGCCCGAAATCCGGTTGATTTCCTTCAGGTCTTCAGGCGGGATCTTGAGCCGGCGGCGATCGTAGGTGACCAACCCGTTGCATTCCGATTCGACGTCGGTGAATTGATGAAAGGCCGCGGCGGCCAGTCCCCGGGGCAGGAGTTCGCGGAGTTGCCCGTTCCGGAGCCGGTATTCCCGCAACAAGGCTTCGGAATCCGTCGCATGCCGGTATCCCCAGGTTTCCTCCGTCCAAAGATGCCCGGGAACGATCAACGTAATCCCGCCGTAGGAGCCGAGGACGCTCGCACGGTTCGGGTCGTGTTGCGGGGGCATCGCGGGGCCCGGAAATTGATGGACGTCGTTGAAATCCCCGACGCCGTAATCCTTCCATCCGCTCGCGGCGTCGATCAGCCGGTCCGGGTCGAGCTTTCGAAGCAAGGCGACCAGTTCCGCCGTCCGGTGCTGTCCCCGGCCCTCGTTGAAGAGCGTCCAGACGACAATCGAAGGATGCCGCCGCCGGGCGTCCACGATCGCGGCCAGTTCCCGTTCGAATTGGTGTTGTGCCGCCGTCGTGCCGTTGTTCCCGTTGGGAATGTCCTGCCAGACAAGCATCCCGATCCGGTCGCACCAGGCGTACCAGCGCTCCGATTCGACTTTCGCGTGTTTGCGGATCGTGTTGAAGCCGAGCGATTTCATCGTTCGGATATCGCTTTCGACCGCCGCGTCGCTCGGGGCCGTGTACATCCCGTCCGGCCAATATCCCTGGTCGATTATTCCCTGGAGAAAAATCGGACGATCGTTCAGGTTGACACGCCGGTATCCGTTTTCATCGGGAAGAATCGCAACGGTCCGGGCGGCAAAATAACCCTGGACCCGGTCGATCGCCGTTTCCCCTTCGAGCAGCCGGACGACGATCGTGTACAAAAAAGGTGAATCCGGTGTCCAGAGAACAAGTTTGTCCACGGGAATCGCCAGGCGGAGCGGACCGTTCAAACCGCCGTAGAGTTCGGCGATCGATTCCTCCCCGGCGAATATCTCGACGGCGACGAAATGGTTCGGCTTCGGCATGGAGACGTCGAGGCGGACGTCGACCGTTCCGGTCCGGATATCCGTTTCCGTTTCGATCCGTCGGACATGGGAGGCGGGAACCGGTTCCAGCCAGACGCTCTGCCAGATTCCACTCGACGCGCCGTACCAAATCCCGGTCGGTTCCGTCGACTGTTTGCCACGAATCTGGTCGCCCGATTGTGTCGGGTCAAATACGATCACGTCCAGCAGGTTGGATTGTGCCGCGGAATCGGGCTGGTCGGACGCGGGAATCGCATGGATCGCTTCGGTGATGTCGAGGAAAAACGGCGTGTATCCGCCGAGATGCCTGCCGACTTCGCGGCCGTTGACATAAACGACCGCTCCCCAGTCGACCGCGCCGAAATGCAGGTGAACCCGGTTTCCGGACCAATCCGCAGGAATCGTGAAAAGAGTGCGATAATGCATCTGCGGCGCCGCCGCCGGGACGCCGGACAGAACGGAACCTGCCGGAAAAGGGACCAGGATCGAACGGGCCGGGTGATTGGGAACGGCTGAGTCGGGGACATGGATTTTTCCGTCCGCGTCCGGGAGGAATATGTCCCAACGACCGTTAAGATTTCGCCATCGGTCGCGAATCAGGGTCGGCCTCGGATATTCCAGGTGGGGCAGGACCGGTCCCGCCGCCTGTTGTTGAAGCAGGACTTCGCCCCACGGCGTCAACATTCCTCCGCCCGCCGGACCCGGTTCCACGGCCGTCGCCGATTCGGTCGTCCGAAGCAGGATCATGAAAAGCACCACGGCAAGTTTGAAAATGTTCAGCGGGAATCGCATTGTCGGTCTCTATTGGTATTTTATACCGAAGCCGGTTGAGNNGGTAAACACAGCCCGCTCGGTCCGCCTGTTTACTCTCCGGGAAAACAGGTTTCTCGAAAGTCGGCTTCGGGAAATTTCAACGGTTTTCAGGATAGGGACCTTCAGGCTGAAAATCGGTTTTTCACCTGAAAATCAACATGTTTCGGCCCAAAAATCGTCGTCCAGGCCGGCCCAGGCCGCATCCATGTCGTCAACACGTCTTACAGGACCGATTTTACGGCTGCCGGAAAGATATCCCGAATCGGGCCCCGCGAAATCGTTCGCCCTGGAATCGTTCGCCCTGGAATCGTTCGCCTTGGAATAATTTGCCCTGGAATCGTCGCCCTCGAAATACACCGACGCCCAGGAAAGGGGCTCCTCTTCCCCGACGTGTTCCGGGAATGCCGCGAGAAAAGCCGCGTCGACGGCCTTTTCCATCGCATTCTTGCGATGTTCCCTTTCCACGTCGAATTCCTTGTCGAAAGCAATCTTCTCCGAAACCCCGGGCATGGCATCCGGCCCCCGTTCCCGTATCCTGACGACCGACCGATCATTGATTGCCGCTTCCGAGAACGAGGGGACCTTGTTCACGGCCTGCGCGGTTGCGACGGTCGTCGGGATTCGTGGTGTTTCGTTCGCCGTCTCTGCCGCCATCTCCGTCGTCACACCGGGTTCCGAAGGGGATTGCGAGGGGGGTTGTGTTCCGAAAATCGTGAGCATGATCGAGCCGCATTCTTCCGAAACGTTGCCGTCGGAATCCATGACCCGGTACGTGATTTCCAGAACGGCCTGTTCGCCGGGTGCAAGACCGTCGAAAAATGTTTCGGAACGAAATTCAAGTTGCGGAATGTCGTTTTGAACCCGGAAGAAAAGAGAGTCCTCCCATCCGGCCAGGCCCGACGCCGAACCGGGTGGCCCTGAACCAGGGGGGCCGGAAACAAGGGCAACGGTGGGCGACAGTTCGCCGTTGACGCCGACGAGCGACCAGGACGACTTGTTCTTTTCGATCGTCCCATCCGGGCTGGTCCACGAATTGATCGGCTTGATCGTGATCCTGTCCCCCGATCGCAGCGAGACGTTCGCCATCGGCGTCCCATATTTTCCCCGGGGTGGCGAGATGCCTTC
Organism: Planctomycetaceae bacterium; assembly: GCA_003509805.1. Taxonomy (GTDB): domain Bacteria; phylum Planctomycetota; class Planctomycetia; order Pirellulales; family Thermoguttaceae; genus UBA8133. Next base: position 5,874 of record DOMV01000260.1, on the reverse strand, counting down.
CACGACGATCGTGGCGCTGTGCGTTTCGTCGGAAACGATCCCCCGGTCGTTTTGGACGCGGTATTCGAAGGAGATCGTGACCCGGTCCCCGTAATTCAAACCGGTCCAGCGGTCGCCGGGCTCGAAAAACAGTTGCATCACCCCGTTGTCGTCCCGGCGGAAAGAAAAGGCGCCGTTGACGAATGCGTCGTCGAGCCATTCCGGCAGCGTCGATGTTCCGCCGATATCGACTCCCGTTATCGTCGCGACCGGTACGGTCCCGGTCGTCACCGTCCCGTCCGCCCCGAGGATCGTCCAACCCGCCTTTCCGCCGCCGAAATCGTTCCAATCGTCCAGGAGCGCCAGCACGGCATTTTCGTTTTCCCGAACCGTCGTTTGTTGGTTCGCGCCGCCGCTTTCCGGGTTGAAGCCGGGCGTTTTCAACGGCAGGATCGAGAACGTCACTTTCGTGGACGTCTTCGCCCCGCTGCCGTCGGCGGTCGCCGTAATCGTGCATTCGAACGTATACGCCCCGTCGCCGCGGAGCGATTGCAGGACCGGAGAAGAAAGGTCGATCTCGATCCGGTTGTCGGCGTTCAACGTGAACAAGCCGGCCGGGAGAGACATCGCGACGGCCTTCCCCCCGGCGTCGTAAACCGTCACCTCCGTGATTTCGCAAACGAATCGCAGGTCGTTTCGATCCGGGTCCCGGTAGGAAAGTCGCGGATCGACCGTCCATCGGGGAACCCCGTATTGTTCCGTAAGATCGATCCCGTGTTCAGCCGCTCCCGCTTGCAGCGACCCGGGCGTATCGATCCCGTCGACGGTCAGGACGATCAGGCCGGTATCGGAGGAAAGGACGTCGAGCGCATCCCGCATTCTGTACGAAAAAGTCAACGTGATCGATCGGCCGGCTCCGAGCGTTTGGAAAAGGGTGTTTCCGGCATCCAGGACCAACCCCTCGGGCGTGATCTTCCATGTCCCGGCGTTTTCGAGAACCGCGCGGTTGAAAAACGCTTCGAGTTCTTCGGGCACCTCGATCTTTTCAAGCCCGACGTCGGCAAGTCGAAGCACATCATTGTCGTGATCCGTCCAAAAACCGGTCAACCGGTCGAGGGAAACGGTTGTCGATTCGCCTTCTTTCAGGCCGATGGAATACGTTTTATCGCCGATCTCCTTGATTGCCGGGGCGTGATTTTTCCCCTCGACGGTGAAGGTAAGCGATTTTTCGACCTCGTTGCCCAGTTCGTCCCGTATCGTAACGAGGAGGTTCACCCTCGCCGAATCGCCGCGGGGAATCTCGTCGAATCGACCATCCGGCGCGTAAACGAGCGTGTTTCCCTTGATCGTGATGTTCCCGATCCCGGACAAGTCGAGCGTCCCGTTGCCCGGGACGCTCCGGCCGTTGATTTCGACAATGCCGGCCGAGGGCCCGTTCGTCGTGAAAAGCACAAGCGGCCCACTCGTTCCGGCCGCGGCAACCGTGATTACGGCAGGAAGCGAAGGATTGACGGTCGGCGGCGCGGCGATGCGGAAATCGTGGGAAACGACTGTCGTGTTTCCGAAAAAATCGGTCGCTTCGAGCGTGATGCGATAGTGCCCGGCCGCATTTCCACCGGTGAGCGCGAAAACCTGATCGCTCGTTACCGTGAAGCCGCCGTCTTTTCCGGCAGGGAGCGCAAGTTCGATCGTTTTCCCGCCCATCGTCGCCGTCAGGGAAACGACTCCATGTGCATCGGTCGCCTTTCCAGTGAACGACGGAGAGACCGTGTAAACGACGGTTCCGATTTTCCGTCCGTCGTCGAGCCCGACGGTAAGCGACGGCCCCTGCGTGTCCGGCGACTCGACGGGCAAGGCTTCGAACGATTTCAGATAAACGCTGATTTTCCCCGTGTCGACCATCGTGTCGATCAACGCGAGATCGTTCGCGTCGTAATGCGCGCTGCCGTCGAGATCGAGCTTCGCCGTGTTCGTCGAATAAACGGAACGGCCCGCGGCTACCGAATAACCGAGTTCGGCATAGTACGACCGGGCGCCCCGGATCATCGGGTCGTTCGGATCGTTCTTCCCGGTTTCCATTTGCGCAAACCGGCTGAATCCCCGGAGATCGTCGGGAAGATCGACGCTGTTCGTCGGACCGTCGGTCGGCATTGCGACCGTACAGGCGTAATTGCCCAGCGCGCCCCGGCCGGCGGTGACAATAATCGTATAGGAGCCGGTTTCCAGCGCATAACGCCCGTCGTTCCCGGCGACACGGTATGCTTTCGCCCGGGTGTCGTAGATTTCGATGCGCCCGGCCCGGACGTCGTCGCCGATGCGGATGGCGGAAATGTCGAATACGGCCTTCCGGTTGTCGTAAGTGACAATCTCGAAATCAATTTGTCCCGTCTCGGTTTCCGAAGCGAATACCTCGGCGGAAAAAAGCGGATCGGCGTTCAGGAGTTCCCTGCGTTCCAACGATTCGAGCCGGAGCGAACGGATTCCGCGCAACCTGCCGCGGAACTTCGAACCGAAACGGGGCATCCCCTCAAAACGCCGGAGGTGCTTCTTCGCGCATGAAATCCGTTCCCATGCCGTTTTCAGGAAGTAAAGCAACGCGATCGTCGCGGCGGCAATTGCGGCAATTGCGGCCGCTGTCGCGACAAGTGCGGATTTTGATAATCGTCGGAGGAACGTCCTTGACATAAACTCTACAGAAAAGGGGTGATTTGATCTTCGGAATGAAAATCGGCAATCGGGGGGCAACGATACACGATTCCTGAAAATGAAACAACGTCAATTTTCTTTTTTATCGGTATTCGGGGAAAACCGGCGACTGCGCCGCCCGACTGACGAACAACCGAGATACTGAAGGCTGTTGAAACTTCCCGAAGCCGACGTTCGAGAAGCCCGCCCATCGGAAACAACACTGCACGGAGGGTAAACGGGCGGATAGGATGGGCTGTGTTTACCAACGACTCAACCGGCTTCGGTATAAAACGGAAAACGGGGCCGGCTTCAGTATAAAAATCGCTCTTGCATCGCCCGGTGTTATCGGGTACGCTTCCCCTCCGACATCTTTTCCACAACTATGATTCGTTTTTTGTTTTCATCTGGATCAGTTTGCCCGTGCCGCATGAAGGTTCGTGTGATCGTCCCGGTCGCATGGATATTCTGTACGCCGCTTCTTTGCGCGGTGTTTCTTTGTACGAGCGCGCAGGCCGACGAACCGGCTCCATTGCCCGATTCGCTCCTGCCGAGGGATATCGATACCGGGGTTTGTGATACCGGGGTCTACGATATCGGGGTCTACGATATCGGAAAACGGCTCGCTGAGGTCGACGGTACGGAGTTAAAGCCGCGATATTCGAAAAGACGCGATTCGAAAACGACGGAGGCCCGTGCGCCGGCCACGGACGCTGTTTCACGGCCGGGACAAACAAGACAGGCAACGCCGCCGCCGTTGGCAATCCCGACGACGGACACGGTTGACAACACGGTCGAAAACACGGTTGACAACACGGTCACAAATCATCCGGAGATGTCGGTCGTCCCGGAATTTCGCGGCTTTCGCGTCATCGAAACAACCGCCGAAACGATCAATGAAACGATCAACGATCTCCACGACGACCCCGGCTACGGATGCGCTCCTTCCTGCGGTTCGCTCGCGTTCGACCCGGGTTGGAATGCGATGAAACGACACGTATCGACCTTCGGCCCGACCGTCGGCCGTCAAGCGAGTCGGCATGTCGAAACGCTTTTCGGACGCTGGGGCGCGGCGAGAAATCCTTACGAATGCAAACAGTGCGGTCTCCTGGATTGCACCCGGAAAACGCACGGCCGGTTCTATATCGACGGTTGGACGTCCCAGGGAACAACGTTGAATTTCGACAATCCGGACGGGAAAAGAAATACGCCGTTGCGGTACAACGACGTCGCGAACGAGTTCGTGTTGAACCAACTCTATCTCCGTTTCGGCCGCCAAATCGACAAACACGCGGGCCGCTGGGATTGGGGAGCCCGGGTCGATCTGCTCTACGGGAGCGACTATCTCTACACGAGCGCGATCGGACTCGAAACCCGCACGTATTCGTCGTTGTACGGAACGGACCGGACACCGCAATACGATCCTTCCTCGGCGAACCTGCGTTGGAATGCGAACGACGGGCCGCGGCGCTACGGCGTGCCTGCGACCATGTACGGGCTCTCCATGCCCCAGCTTTACGCCGAATTATTCATTCCCTACGGATATGGGACGACCGTGCGCGCGGGCCATTTCTACGCCGACATGGGTTACGAGTCGGTGATGAGCCCGAACAATTTCTTCTATTCGCACGGTTACGGGTTCATGTTCGGAATGCCGACCACCTTTACCGGAATCACGCTCGAACAACAGTGGACGCGAAACCTCGCCCTCATCGCGGGGATCACGCAGGGAGGCGACATCTGGGAAAGCCCGAACAAAAGCGTCGGCTGGCTTGGCGGCCTGCGATGGAAGGCGCCCGGTGCGCGGAGCCGGTTTTCCTTCATGCTCGGCGCCGACCGGCCTTCGGATCGGGATGATTATCGAACCCATTATTCGCTCGTGTTCGCGCGCTCGTTGACGCCGCGGCTGGAATACGCCCTCGAACACACCTTCGGCTACGAGGAAAACGCCTCCGGGAACAACGCCTCCGGGAATAACGCCTCCGGGAATAACGGCTCCGGCGATTCCTGCTGGTATTCGATCGCCCAATGCCTTCAATGGGCGTTGACCGACAAACTCGCGCTCGGCTTGCGTGGGGAATGGTTCCGCGACGACGGGCACAAGCGCGTTCTCCGGAGGGAAATCGATCCGTATTTCGGGAAAATCACGGGACGCGATTATTATGAAATAACGCTCGGCCTGAACTGGCGGCCGACCCGGTTCCTGACGGTGCGCCCGGAGGTTCGTTACGACTGGAGCGACGTAGGCATCGAAAGCGACTATTCCTTCGTCCGCCAGGAAGGCGTCTACGACAACGGGAAAAAGCGGGAGCAGCTCACCTTCGGAATCGACATGACCGTGCGATTCTAACGAACCACAAAAAATCCGCCCACGAGCCGGGAATTGTATTCCCGATCCCAAAAGGTATACTTCGAACGGCAAGGCAATCCTCCCGCGAACAAGCGTTTGCCGCTCGAACGATCCATTTGAGCACTTGTCCGGACAGACGTTAAAGGCGAGTGAGTGCGGCGGGCAGGCTTGACCACATGTCCGTTTTCACCGCGTTTCCAGTATAATCTCATGGACATTCCCTTTTCTCTTTTGGTCGTCGACGACGACACGGCCCATGCCGAAGTGGTGGCGGCCGCCCTGGAACGTATCTCGGAAGACCGCACGGTCGTCGCTTCGGAGGCCGAGGCGATCGCGGCGATCGAAAAAAAGTATTTCGACGTCGTGATCACCGATCTCGCCATGGAACGGACAACGAGCGGCCTGGAAATCCTCAAAGCGGTCCGGCGGACGGCCGAGGAAACCGAGGTGATTGTCATGACGGCGCTCAATTCGATCGAAACCGCGGTCGAGGCGATGCGGCAAGGCGCCTTCAATTACCTGCAAAAGCCGCTCGATTTGAAACAGCTCCGCACGATCGTCGAAAAGGCGGGCGAAAGTTCCCGATTGCGGCGTCTCAACCGGGAGCTGAAACAACGTCTCGACGAAAAATTCGGTTTCGGGGGCGTGATCGGCAATTCGTCCGTGATGATCGCCGTCGTCGAACGGCTCAAACGGATCGCCCCCACCGATGCGACCGTGCTGATCCAGGGGGATACCGGGACCGGCAAGGAACTTTTCGCGCAGTCGATTCACCAGAATTCCCCCCGCAAAAACAAGCCGTTCGTCGCGCTCAACTGCGGCGCGCTTTCCGAGAGCATCCTGGAAAGCGAACTGTTCGG
>DOMV01000204.1:14802-15021 GCA_003509805.1 Planctomycetaceae bacterium | reverse complement strand
GACGGGCCGACGGCGCCCGCTTGCATCCGGTTCGCCCAGTTCCATTTGCCCGCACAGCAGGCCGGCGACCCGGCCGCGCTCGTCGCCGAGAAATTTGATCGGATTCGCAAGGAAGAGGAATTCAACGCCTTCCTCTTCGGCATGGTGCACTTCCTCCGCCCTGGCAGGCAATTCGCTCCGGCTGCGCCGATAAACGATGCGGACGGAATCGGCTCCCAA
>DOMV01000204.1:0-14736 GCA_003509805.1 Planctomycetaceae bacterium | reverse complement strand
CGGGTCAGGTATTCATTGGCCGAATAAACGCCCCCCAGGTCTTCCCCTTCGATCCCCAAAAACCGGGGCAACCCGGCCCCGACGCCGATGAACACGCCGTCGAAACCGCCACCGTCCAGCAGCTCGTCGATGGTCGCCATGTTACCGACGACGGTGTTGAGTTCGATTTGAACGCCGAGTTTCCGGAGATAATCGACCTCGTGTTGCACGATCGCCTTCGGTAATCGAAATTCGGGAATGCCGTAGACCAGCACGCCGCCCGCCTTGTGGAACGCCTCGAAAACGACCACGTCATATCCTTTGAGGATCATGTCGCCTGCGACGGTCAGTCCGGCGGGGCCGGCCCCGACGACGGCAACGCGTTTTCCGTTGGCCGGGGCTTTTTCCGGGATCAGCGTCGCCCCGTGTTCCCGTTCATAATCGGCGACGAACCGTTCGCAGCGGCCGATCGCTACCGGCTCGAATTTTTTTCCGAGAATACATTTCGCTTCGCATTGCGATTCCTGCGGGCAAACGCGGCCGCACACCGCGGGCAGGGCGTTGGTTCGTTTGACGGCCCGTGCCGCAGCCTCGAATTCACCGGCGGCGGTCAACTTCAGGAAACCGGGGATATCGACACTGACGGGACAACCGGCAACGCAACCGGGTGATTTGCCGGATGATTTGCACTGGAGGCAACGTCCCGCTTCCGCCCGGGCCATCTCGGCCGTATAGCCGGTGGGCACTTCGAGAAAATTCGTGACGCGAACCTGCGGCGGTTGTTCCGGCATCGCCGTACGGCCGACCCGTTGTTGGACGAGGGGTTTTTCCATAATGATCGATACACTGTATGCTGAAGGCGGTTGACATTTCCCGAAGCCGATTCCCGGGAAGCTTGCCCGCCGGAAACGACACCGCCGAAGGCAAGCAGGCGGATAGGACGGGCAGTGTTTACACCGAAGCCGGTCGAGTCGCTGGTAAACACAGCCCGTTTGGTCCGCCCGTTTACCCTCCGGGACCCTATTTGCATCGGCGACCGCGTAGCCGGGAGCCTGCCGCCCGTCGCGGCACGCGACCGGCATCGGGAAATTTCGATGGTTTTCAGTATACCAACGACTTAACCGGCGTCGGTATAAAGCGGTTTCAAATTGCACGTTTTTGATTTGATTTATACTGGAAACGGGGACCAATCGTATGTTTCAAGCATAAAAGCCGGGCTGAAATTGACAATTGACGATTGACAATTGATAGCGGAGAGACGCGATTCAACCATCACGATCAGGCCCTCCGCTTGCGTCTCCCGTTGTCCATTATCAACTGTCAACTGTCAATTCATCGTCGCTCCGGCTCTTCTTGGACATTTTCATTCCCCGTATGGCGGTTCGTCGCCGCCGAGGATGGCCAGCGCGTTTTCGGCGGCCCGCTGCTCCGCCTCCTTTTTGTTGTTGCCCCAGGCCGGCGGAAAATCCCGCTTGTCTATCCTGACCCGCACTTTGAAACACCGGTTATGGTCGGGGCCCCCCGTCTCGACGATCCCGTATTCCGGGGAGGCCCCGAATTCCCGTTGCGAGGTTTGCTGGAGCAGGGATTTGTAATTGTCGGCATCGCAGTCCTCCCCCATTTTTTCGATTTCCGTGCCGAACTGCTCCAGGATGAACGCTTGGGCGGCGACAATCCCGCCGTCCAGGTAAATTGCCGCGATCAACGCTTCCATCGTGTTGGCAAGGATCGAGGCCGGAAGGCGGCCGCCCCGCCCGAGCCCGCGACCGAGGATCAGGAATTCATCGAGTCGGAGTCGTTTCGCGATTTGGTTGCAGGTTGCCCGGCTGACGACCGCTGATTTGATTTTCGTCAAATCTCCTTCGTGCATGTGCGGGAAATCGCGGTAAACCGTTTCGCAAACCGTATAACCGAGTATCGCATCGCCGAGAAATTCCATTCGTTCGTTCGACATGAGCGGCGTATCCGCTCCGGAGGAATGGGTCAGGGCGATTCGCAGGAGGTCCGTATCCCGGAACAGGTAGCGTATCCGTTGCTGGCAGGTTTCAAGAATGGTGTTGTTATCCATGGGTCACTGGGATGCTGGAGCGGTTCCGATATATCGTTACCGCACTATTGTTACCGCAAATTTTGATATCCGCGATTCGGGGGGGTTGTATTTTCAATGAAACGGTCTAAAATGACACGCAGTCTCGGGTGATGTTCGGTTCCGTGTGAAAAAGCGGAAAACCGGCTGTTCCCCGAGAGTGTACCATTTTATACCGCAGCCGGTTCGATGTCTGCGCGGGAATTCTCGAAAATTTCCGTTTTCAATCATTTTCTTCTTGACGTAACGGATTATTTCTGTATAATCCTGCTATGTGCGCTGGGGGTATAGACTTTCCCTGTCGCCATCCCTGTGCGTTTCGCCCGCTCGGTGCGTTGACGCGCGGTCGGGAACCTGCCGGGATGCGTCGGCGCCCGCGCTGCTCGCACCCGGTTTCGGGACAAAATTTCCAATGGCGGTCCGATATAATTGCCGATAGTACGGCAGGGGGGGCGGAGGATTTCGTTTTTTTGCGAAAAAACACCCGAATGGACCCCATTTTGCAGTATATAATCCCCTGATATAGTACCCTTGAGATTTGGTTCTCACGGTTTTTTGGGGCTGCTTGTTCACGCAAGACACCCATTAGAAATTGAGGATATTTTTGTTATGAGTGATTTGAAATTAACCAGGCGCAACGTTTTCGACGCGATCCTGGAAACCGGACATGATGAAGATTTTGTGCCCGTCGAAACGGACGAATTTAGTCCTACCGACGCCCCGGCCGGTTCCCCCGCCAAGCTGGAAGTGCTCGCCGAACGCGTCCGTAAAGGGCTTCCTCTTTGGCATCCCGAAGATAGGGTCGATTATGCCGGTTTGACCGGTGCGGTGCGGCCGCGGGACTGATCGGGCATGAACGCTCGTGCTTTTGGTCCTTTCAGTGCTTTTCTCCGGCCCCGTGTTTTTCTCCGGCACGACCGACCGGGTCCGTTCACGAGGGAATCGGTCGTCATTCTTGAATGTTCAGCGGCGCGTAACGGAAAACTTTATGGGATACCGGACGCTTCATGCCTGTCTTGAGGATGTTGCGCGGACCGGCAGGATGGTTCGGATCGAAGAGCCGGTGAGCCCCTTTCTCGAAATGGCGGCCTTGCAGCGCCGGGTGTTCGAGGCCGGCGGACCGGCCCTTTATTTTGCGAATACCGGAACGTTTCCCATGGTTTCCAATCTTTACGGAACGATGGAGCGCATCCGGTTCATTTTTCGTGATGCCCTGGAGCCGATCCGGAGCGCCGTCGAATGGGGGGCCGATCCGCTTGCGCAACTGGCGGAATGTGCCGGGAAGCGGGAATGGCGACGTTTCTTTTCGTTCCGGTCGCTTTGCGGGTCCGCTTGGTTCGCCCGCCCCAAAATGGTGCGCAGGGCTCCCGTGACGGCATGTGAAACAACGTTGCGCCGGTTGCCCCAACTCGTTTCCTGGCCGCACGACGGAGGCCCTTTTGTCACGCTTCCGCTTGTTTATACGGAAGACCCGGTACGTCACGGCGTGATGCGCTCGAATCTCGGAATGTATCGTGTGCAGCTTGCGGGAAACGATTACCTGGCGGATCGGGAAGCCGGATTGCATTACCAGTTGCATCGCGGGATCGCCGCCCACCATGCCGCGGCGCTGGAGCGGGGGACCTCGCTTCCGGTCAATGTTTTCATCGGCGGTGCGCCGGCGATGACGCTGGCCGCCGTCATGCCTTTTCCTGAAGGCGTTTCCGAGATACCTTTTGCGGGAATACTGGGCCGCCACCGGATTCCGATGTGTCCGGGTCCCGTCGGAAACGATTCCGTGCCGACGCCCCATCTTTACGCGGAAGCGGATTTTTGTATCAGCGGGCGGCTTGATCGTGCGACCTTGAAGAAGGAGGGNNTTTGGGATATTACAGTCTCGGGCACGACTTTCCGGTTTTGCATGTCGAAAAAGTGTATCACCGGAAAAACGCGGTTTGGCCCTTCACGGTCGTAGGACGACCGCCCCAGGAAGATTCGATGTTCGGGCAATTCATCCAGGAGATCACCGAGACGGCCGTTCCCCGAAAACTTCCCGGAATCCATGCGGTGCGTGCCGTCGACGAGGCCGGTGTCCACCCGCTTTGTCTGGCGATCGGCTCGGAGCAATATGTCCCGTATCGTCCGCGGCGATCCGCTCAACTCGATACGCTTGCGCACGCGATTCTCGGATTCGGGCAGCTCTCGCTCGCGAAATATCTCCTGATCGTTGCCAGGGAGGACGACCCCGGGTTGGAAATCGGCGATGTCGCCGGCTTTTTTCAACATCTGCTCGAACGCGTCGATTGGCGAACCGATCTGCATTTTCTGACCCGAACGACGTGCGATACGCTCGATTACACCGGCGGCGCGATCAACCGCGGTTCCAAATTGATCANNTGATTGGTTTTTATAACCGAGCAACCGCGGTTCCAAATTGATCATAACGGCCTGCGGTAATCCCGTACGGAAATTGGGCGTTTCAACGGACACCTTCCCCCGACTGCCCGATGCGCTCCGCAATCCCCGGTTGGCATTGCCCGGCGTTTTGGTTGTCGAATCGACAAAGGATTGGGAGCCGGGACACCGGACGCTTGCGAACGAAACGGATTCTTTCCCGCTGATCGTTCTGGTCGATGACAGTGCGGCGGCTTCGGAAAACATGCGGAATTTTCTTTGGACGACATTCACGAAAAGCGACCCGGCGTGCGATGTGGACGGATTCGGGGCCTTCACGGACCACAAACATTGGGGCTGCACCGGTCCGCTGGTGATCGACGCGAGGCGGAAACCGCATCATGCCCCGGAATTGGAAGAAGATACGGATGTGGCCCGGGCGATTGACGCGAAAATCGAACGACTCGCGGCCCGGGGCGGCCCGCTGCACGGCGTGTTTTGAAACCCCCTGAATCTTAACTTGAAAACCGACAAAATGAAGCTGATTGTCGCGATTATCGTGCCGGACCGATTGGAAGCGGTCAAGGCGGCGCTTGCCGAAGTCGAAGTTTATCGATTGACCGTGATGGATATCCAGGGCGTCGATACCCCGATCGGCGGCGGGGATTCCTTTCGCGGCCGGGAAGTGGGCCTGAATCTCAGCCGTAAAGTTCAATTGATGATCGGCGTCAATGACAATTTTTTGGCACCGACCGTCGAGGCGATCAGGAACGCTTCGCGAACGACCCCCGAAGGACAGCCGAGCGACGGGAAAATCTTCGTCATTCCCCTGGAAGATTGCATTCGAATCCGTACGGGCGAACACGGCGGCGAAGCGATTTGATTTTCGAGAAACCCCCGTAATTCGGCGGTTGGTTCGACAGTTCGGCAGTATTTTGACGAGCGGCGCGACAACACCGTGCGGAGCGGCGCGACAACACCGTGCCGCCGGCGCACCAACTGGGGTGAATCGTCGATTCATGGGCGACCGCCGTATACTCGCGACCCCGGTGTTCAGCGTTTGATGCGGAAGCCGATGGAGAAGGTGCTGTTGTTCGGGTTGGCATCAAAGGAAACGGGGCCCTCTTCCGTCGGGAAATCGACCTTGCCGTCCCCGAAAGCATGGGCGAAAGCGACGCTCAGGTTGAACGCTTCCTCGCTTCCGCCGAGGGTAAGCCCGTAATGGATCGAATGCCCGCGTTGAATCGGAACCGTCGTGTTGTACAGATAGTCTTCGTAATCACTCGTTCCGTCGTTGAACTGGTATCCCATCCGGAACGACAAGAAGCCATCGGGCGTTGTTTTCCATTGAACCCCCAGCGCGTAGGAAGTCAGGTTCTCCGTTCGCGATTTTCGTCCGGCAATGCCATAGAGCGACCGGGAATGGGAAAAATCGTAATAGCGAACGTCGAACGCGACGTGGAATTGTTCGCAGCCGGTGTAGGCGATGCCCAGCACGAGACGCATTGGCCAATCCTGGGCGCAGGAAAAACGACGCCGCTGTGTTTCACCGTCGGCCGGGTTGATCCATTCGAGACGCGCTCCCTGGATCCATTGCGGCGACCGTGCGCTGAAACCGAAATTCCAGTGGTTGTCCGTCCGGTAAAACGCGCCCAGTTGAACGCCGAACCCGAAACGCGACCGGCTGCGATGGACGGTTTCCGTGCCCGGTTCCAAGGGCAACGAGCCGGTCGGGAATTCGTCGATCGTCAGGACAGGCGACAGCCCGAGGTAGAGGTTTTCACGGGGACGGACGCTGAAGGTGGGCAGTATCTCATAACCCTTGACGCGATAATGTTCGACGACGTAGATGATTTTCCCGTTCCCGGAAGCGGCATACGGCACGAGCCGGTTTTTGTGCGCCCCGTTTTCGGAAATGCCGATTCCCCAGGCGTATTTTTCGTTTTTCAGCTTGTAAACATAAGAAACATTGAATGTCCGCACGACGCCGCGGCGACCGGGTTCATGGGCAACCGCTTCCTCCTCCTCTTCCTGCGTTCCCTCCGTTTCCTCCGGATCGTCGTCAAACGGAAATCCCGGTTTCGGACCGGGTTGATCCGGTCGATCCCAATCATCGTCAAACAGGTCCAAATCATCATCGGCCAGTTCCAACGTGAGCCAAATCGGAAACAGAACGGCGCCGACGAAAAATTCATCGCCGAACCAAGGCGCGTTGGACCGGGTCAGGCCGCAATTGAATTCCGTTTTTTCAAGCGCGCCGATCGTGGCCGGATTCCATGTCAATGCACCGGCCGAATCGAGCGGAAGGGCGGTCGCCGCCCCCGCCATGCTTAAATTGATCGGCCCCACGCCGCTGAATCCGGCTTCTTGCGCCGGAAGAATCGTCGTGATCGACAAAACCGCGATCGACGCAAGCACGATCGATAAAAGCGGGGCAACGGTGCTGAAAGCCCTTGAAATTCCCCGAGGCCGACGATTCGGGAGCGTGCCACCGAAAAACAACACTACCCGAAGGGTAAACGGGCGGTTGAGCGGACGGCGTTTCCTTGCACTCAACCGGCTTCGGTATAAACAGGATATGCGGAATGTCGGCATCCGTATGATACTGAAGGCTGTTGCAATTTCCCGAAGCCGACTTTCAAGGAGCCTGCCCACCGGAAACGACACTGCCGAAGGTAAACAGGCGGTTCAACCGGTTTCGGTAGAAAGCATGTTCAAGTTCCCGGGTTTCAACATCCCGAAGACGATTCGCCCGGGACGCAGTGTACAAACTTTCAAAAAAGGAGTCAATGCCGCTATTGCACGTTCCGACACGAAGACACGAGGGCGGCGATTTATCGCACCAGGCATTCGAACCGAACGACGCCGAAATCCCCGGGCATCAGCGGATCGGTGATTTCAAATCGCAGGATGGACGAACCGCCGTCATTCGGTTCGACGACGAATCCGGCCGGGACCGAGCACTGGGCGGTATCGGGAACCAGTTCCAGCCGGGTCGTCAGGTTGTCGAGAATCGTGATGTTGCCGAGCGGTTTGTTGCCGAGATTGTCGAATCGCAACATGAACTCGATTCTTTCGCCCGGCAGGGCCGCTTTTTTCGAGGCGATCTTGATCAGCCGAAGTTTGGAGACGATTTCCCCCTCTTCGATGATGAACAGTTGCGATGCCCCGTTGGTGTCCGAGGTCGACATCGCGGCGACCTGGTCGACACGAATCCGGACTCCTTCGGCGCCGGCCCAACTGCGTGCCGCGGCCGCCGCTTGAGCCAGAAACGGCATCTGCGCGTCACCCAGGTTGTTCAACGTCAGCAGGTTCGCGTAAGCCATCGGGGAATCGATCCCGCCGATACCGACCAAGCCCGCATCACTTTGAAGACCGCCGGCGGCACGTCGGTTTCGGGCTCCTCCGGGAAGTACCCGGGTTTTGGCGTGAAACGCACCGGTCTCCTGTTCCGTGAAACCGAGCGGCTCGTTCCCGCGGCGCATTACAGAGGCGACTTTGCCATCGGTCCCGGCGATATACACGCGGTGTTTGCTTTGGAGCGATTCCTCGATCTTCCTTACACTGCCGAACCGGGGGGCGTAAAGATGGACGCGATTCGAGGCTTCCACCATCGTTTTGCCGTCGACCGTGTCGAAATGGGCGACCGTGTCTTCCATTTGGAGACCGGAAATCGACCAATCCGGTTTCACTCGCACTCGGCCGGCATCGTCGCCCCCGTCGGCGAGATATTCGTCTTGCGGCCAATGTCCCACGATTCCCCGGGGACGAACCGCCCCCCGAAATTCATCCGGATGATCGCGATGCGTCTGTAATATCGAGGCCCCGTTTTCCTTCAACCCGGGATTGATGTTCAAATTCTCCAGTCGCCTGTATGCGGAAGGTTGTCGCGGCGCATCCCTTTCTTTTTTTTTTTCGCCGTCGGGCGGTGTGGGTACCGCGTTTTGTTCCGCGCCGTCCGCATCGTTCGCGCCGTCTGCATCGTTTGCGTCGTCTGCATCGTTTGCGTCGTCGGCTTCCTGAACAAAGGAGACCTGCCGGAACACGTTCGAAGGCGACGAACTCGAAGGCGATGAACTCGAAGGCGACGAAAAATCGCCCGATTCGACAAATCGTCCGCGGATCGGATCATTTGCCGGTTGCCGATTTTCATACGGCAAAACGGGATTGCCCGATTGCGGAAGATGCGGTGAAAAAGAGGGTGGAGCCGGTTGACCGACCGGAAAACCCGGCTGGGAAGGTGCCGTGGGATACTGCTGCGGATATGCCTGTTGCGGATTGGGCTGCTGCGGATACGACGGTTGCGGATACACCTGCTGTCGCATCGGCGGCCGGGCCTGCGGTGTATTCTGCGACATATTCTGCGGCATATTCGGCCGCACGTTCTGCGACGTGTATCGGTCACCCGCCTGCGAATGGCTTTGCGATTGCCGTGGGTCGTGCGGTGGGAAATCGTGCTGAGGATAGTGAGTCTGGGGGTGTGCCTGTTGCGTCGGGGCAGGGGAGGGCAGGGGCGAGGAACCTCCATTGGCAACCATGGCAAGCATCGCCCCGTGATACGGGTAGGGCGGGGCGGAAGGATAGGGATGGACCGCCTGGTTTTGCTGGTAGGCGACTTGAGCCGGACCGAACTGATGGGGATGCGATTGATACAATCCTTGTGGGTGGTACCCTTGGGAGTAATTCGAGGGCGTTCCGGTGGTGGGAACGGAAGGAGTTGGCAAGCCGGCCATGTACAGTTTTTCCGCCGTACTGACGGTCGGCGTATTCGAAAAAGCGCCGTAGGGAAGATTGCCCGCCTGAACCGGGCGGAACTCCTGCCGGGTCCCGGCGATTGGGTCGACGGTCTGATGCACGGTCTGGCCGGCGATTCGGTTTTCGGGAGCAGGGTATTCCGGATGATACGGATAATGAATCGGAGGAGATGCATGTCCCGGGAAAAATGCGGGACCGGAATGGGCTGCAAAACGATCGTCCGAGGGTGACCGGAAATCCGGCTGGAACTCGCGCCGATAAGGTTCGATGTTCGCCGGCGGCCGGTTGGTGTTTGGCGCTCCGGCGACCTGTACCGGCATCGTCCGTGCCATTCCCGGTTCCGCCACCGGTTCCGCTTTCTGCTTCGGGGCAGGGGGGTAAAGAATGCGCGTAAGCGGATCAATCGAAGCCTCGCGGTCTCCGCCTCGACCTTGAATGCAGGAACAGAGAGAAATCGTGACTGTCGCAAGAAGGATGCCAACGGCGAGTCGCCGAAATGTGACCGCAATACACCCTTGTTTTATCGATAAAATTTCACTTGTTTCATTGGGAACCGCTGCATTGATCCAAAGCCGGGAATTCAGGAGTCCTCGCATCGAAAACAACATTGCCCGGAAGACGGTATTGTTTTTCCGGGGGGATGGTTCGACCGGAAAACGCAGTCGGCTTCGGTATCGTTCACTTTTCTTCATCGATAAACTCCTTTTCATCGACAAAACATCACATCTCGATCGTCTGGGGATATACTGGAAACGCGATGAAGACGAGCATTCGGTCAAGTCTGCCTGCCGCACTCGCTTGACTCTAACTTCTGTTTGTACAATGATATAAACGGATCGTTCGACCGGCAGGCGATTGTGCGCGGGAGGATGATACCGAAGCCGGTTGAGTCGTTGGTAAACACAGCCCGATCAAACCGCCTGTTTACTTTCGGCTGTGTTGTTCCCGGTGGGCAGGTTCCTAAATCGTCGGCTTCGGGAAATTTCAATGGCTTGCAGTATACCATGCCGTTTAGGTATACATGCCGTTTAGGTATACATCGTCAAAATCGACCTTGCCGATAAACTTTCTTTTTCTGTTTTATCGCAAAAAAACACCTCATCGTCAAATTTTAACACATCGTTGCGTATCAAATGGGCGTTTTATACCGTAAACGGCCTGAAACTGTTCCCGCGAACAATCGCTTGTCGCTCGAACGAAACGTGCAACAAGCCGTTTACACATGTCTTACGGCGAGCGAGTGCGACAAGCAGCCTTCACCAAACAACCACTTTTACCAAACAACCAATTGCACCACGTTTCCGGTATAGCGATAAACTCAGCGATAAACTCAGCGATAAACCCCTTGTCCTGTATTGGGGGGCATGCCGACCGGCAACGGAAAAGACGGTTGGGACGGCATTTTGTTATACTGAAAGCGGTGGAAATTTCCCGAAGCCGACGATTTAGGAACCTGCCCACCGGACACAACACTGGCCGAAGTGTGAACCGGCGGGTAGGCGGAAATTTGAACCGGCTTCGGTATGGAATGGTGTGTCAGCAACACATGTCCGTTTTCATCGTGCTCAACGCCGATCCAGGGTGGACAACCCAGAAAAAAGGAGGGGTTGATCGGCCCGCTCCCCGCGGGAGCGCGACCGCCGATCCGCAGAATGGCAACGGGTCTGCCGAGCGTGTTGGCGATACTGAGCGGATCGACTCCGGGCTGCACATCCCAGGAAAGAGGGGACTGGGGATCGCTTTTGACCGGCAGTGACGTTTGTGGATTTTCCAGATAAACAACCTTGGTTACATATTTCCCGCTCAGGGCCGTTTCCAGGTCGTCCTGCGTGATTTCGACGACAATAGGATAGTCAAGCGCCTGTCCTATCGGGGGATAAGTCCGGTCGATCAACTCGATGGTCGGAAAAACGGCTTCTCCGGCATGGAAAGGAATGCCCGTAATTCGCAGGCGATAAGGCTCCCCGACGAGAAGCCCGCTTTTGGCGGGCAAACTTTTGGCGCCGCCGAATTGAGCGTCGACGGCCAAGGATATTTGGGATCCCGCCGGCCCGTGAAATTGAACCGGTTGGTAATACCCTCGAACGGGACCGCCTTGGGCAAGCCGCGTTTGCCCGATTTCACCCATCGGCAAGCCGCTCGTGTGAATCCGATGCATCTCCTGTCCGAGCAACGACATCGAGAGGGTATGCAGCAGGAGAAAACTCGCCGACAGGATTCGTTTCATGGCTGTATACTGGAAACGCGATGAAAACGGACATTTGGTCAAGTCTGCTTGCCGCACTCACTCGCCATAACGTAATGGCAAATAGCAAGTTACACGTTGCGTTCGAGCGGCAGGCGACTGTTCGCGGGAGCATTTTCGGGCCGTTCGAAGGATAACTCCGCGTTTGGCCGCCGGTTTTCACTTTCTACCGTTGCGGATACGGAACCGCGTACATATCACCCATGCTCGGACCGTAATACGGCGCCCCCGTCATCGGCTGCGGCTGAACAAGCGTCGCTCCCGGAACCGGCGGAACCGGAATCGGTTCGGCACGCAGTACGGGATAACGGTTCGTGGCATGTCGGCCCTGGGGAAGTTGGGGTGGTCCCACCACGCCGGTTGTCGTTTTCGTCAACGGTGTTCCGTAAGGAGGGATATTGACCCCGGAAATGGCGTTTTGCGGAATGGAGGAACCATTCATCGCATAGGTCCCGGGCATTTGGCCCATGAGCGGTCCCGGCATCACACTGTGTGCCATCGGCGATGCGCCCAGCGGGGCCAACATCATTTTGCCGGGGATATTCGATTGGGCTTCGACCTGCTTGGCACTTGCCCCGAGATCCTTGTTGCCGAGGCGGACGATCGCGAGAATCGCCCCACGATTACCCGCTTCGACGATTGGATCGACACCCGGTTCAAGCTGCGTATTGACCAGGGTGCCGACACCTGCCATCGCAAGTCCCTGATATTCCGGATTCGGCAAATAAACCACTTTCGTGACAAAATTCCCTGAAAACGCCTGGTCGAAATCGTTCGGCGTGAATTCCACCGGGACCGGGCAATGGGCAAGATAAGCCTGCGTTCGCGCCATCGTCGGGGCGACTTCCAATGTCGGATAAAGCTCCGCGCCGGGGTGTCCGGGTATGTTGACCAACTTCAGGCGATAAACGCCCCCCTGCGGGAAATCATGCGTTCCCGGGCAAACGCACGGTTCCGAATCATAAGAACCCCGGATTTTTTCACTCCAGTAAAGCGTCAGTCCGTCCGGACCGATGAAGTTGATTTGCGAGGAAGGGGCGACCATGACCGGGACGGGGCAGGGGGCCGGCATCGCGCCCATCGATACCGCGCCCATCGGCAGCGCATCCATGCCTACCTGGGTAATCATGGGATTGGTTGCCGGCGCGGCGCTCACCGGCATACCCGGCACGGCGGGAGCCTCCTGACCGTTGGGTATGGGAACGCCGTGCAACGACATCGGTTGGTATCCCGGCGGGAGCATTCCCGGCTGCATCATTCCCGGCTGTACTGCGGACGGCATCGTCGGAGGATAGCCTGGCGGAATGACACCGGGACCGGGACCGTCGACACCATAACCCCGGTACGGGGTACCCTCCGGGAAACCGCCGGCGCTGAATGGACCTTGACACCCCGTTGTCAATACGGCCGCCATGAGTATCCAAAGAAAATATCGCATCAGGTCTCTCCCTTTGACGTTGTTTTCAAGAACGTGATTTCCGGTTCCTTGAAGCAAATTGATGATTGAGGGGTGAATGGATGGTTTGCCTGGGCGTATACGGCCACATTCCCCGAGGTCGCCGTAATGCACCGTCGTTATGCTGGAAGCATTTGAAAATTTCCCGAGGCCGATGATTCAGGAGCGTACTGCCCGTGCGGCTTGCACTTCGCCCGTGCGGCTCGCACTTCGCCCGTGCGGCTCGCACCCGGCTTCGGTATAAAATGGTTTACGATTTGCTCTGGACGCCCGACCGTAAATTTCATACGATGGGGGGCACTTGGACTGCTGTAAAACGCCAAAAACGATTATACCGTAAACGGCATGACGATCCTCCCGCGAACAATCGCTTGCCGCTCGAACGATCCGTATAAATATTTGTATTAACAAAAGTTGGAGCGAGTGAGTACGGCAAGTAGGCTTGACCGAATGTCCGTTTGCATCGCGTTTCCGGTATAATTCGGCATTCCCGCTCCCGCGAGGGGAGGAGGGTTAGGACGGGAACAGGCGTTGAGTGGTAGCGTATGTTTCGATATCGAATTTGGAAAACAATTTTTCGGGATGACCGCGAAACGTGATAGCGCGTTTTGTGTATCGGATATTCGGCAAATGACCTATTTGCCTCATCTTTCCAACGAGCACGGAACCCGCTCAACAAGTTCGAGCGACTCCTCTCATCCCTATTCGTCGGCTTATGAACACTACTGACTTTGGGAAAATCGGTAAAATCGTGATGAGTGCTCAAAAATGCGTTCCATTCTTTTCCTTTGTGAAAGGAAATCTTTTTCTCTGCTTTCTCTACTCATCCTGTCTTTTTTGTTTGCCGTGCTTTTCTCAATCAGAAAATTTTTCCGGGAATTCCGACGCGATGTTTTCCGAAGCAATCGAGAGAATCGTCAAACTCCATTCCATGAAAGCGAACATTCGTATGAATGTCTTTATCGATGACGACGAGTTTACCGCGCAGGGAAAATGCCTTGAAAAAGCGCTTGTCGCGGCTCCCAACGATATCATCCGTTCAAAGTTTCGCTTGGACCTGACGTTTCCGCTTTCTTCCAACGCCGGTTCCGCGGATGTCGTCAACAAGATGATCGTCTTGTGCAATTCCGAACAAAACCGGGTTTGGCACTATACTTCGATCGAGAATACGACCACGCAGAACTGGATCAACATCGAAAGCGTGGTCAATGCCGTTAAAAGATCGAAAAAGCAGCATCATATCCGATCCGTCGGCGGGATGCCCGGCCTGGGCGGAATGGCCGGAATGCTGAGGGGAATTAAAAACGGCTACGATTTTACCGATCCGCCGGAAGACTCCCTGCTGAAAGGGAAGACGCCGTTGAAAATCTGGAAATTAAAAGGACGGCTCGGCGACCGGGAACTGAAGCGTTTGCTCGACCTTCTGGCATGGAAGGAAGATCGAAACACGCCGTATCCTTCGCATCTTCCCGTCGAGGTCGAAATTTATCTCGGTAAGGATGATCTTTTCCCTTACCGCATCCACTATTACAACCTTCCCAAAAAAGAATCGAAGCAGCGAACGCCGGTGATGCAACTCGTGTTTTGCGATGTCCTGCTCAACGATTCGACGGAAATACCCGACTATCTTTTCAGCACCTTCGGTGAAAAAGGCGGAGACACCGGCAGCGACATCACCGCTCAATACATACGTTCGCTCGGATTGTGAGCGATTTTCACAGCGCCGTGCGGTATGCTGGAAACCCTTAAGATTTCCCGAAGCCGGTCGCGTGCCGCGACGGGCGGTAGGCTCCCGGCGGTGAGTACACGGAGGTCGCCGATGCAAATAGGGTCCCGGAGGGT
>DOMV01000028.1:3785-10089 GCA_003509805.1 Planctomycetaceae bacterium | reverse complement strand
GCTGTGAGTACACGGCGGTCGCCGATGCAACTAGGGTCCCGGAAGGTAAACGGGCGGACCAAACGGGCTGTGCTTACCAACGACTCAACCGGGTTCGGTATATCATACCGCCGATTTGCCCGTCAATGCCGCGGCCACACGCACGGCTTCAATCATGCTCCCGGTTTCGGCGATTCCCTGCCAAGCTTTGTCGAAAGCCGTTCCATGCGCGACGCTGGTTCGGATGATCGGCAAACCGAGCGTGATATTGACGGCGCGGTGCATTCCCAGCAACTTGACGGCGATGTGGCCCTGGTCGTGAAACATCGCGACCACGGCATCGTAGCGACCGTTGCGTGCTTCGACCATGATCGTATCGGCAGGGCAGGGGCCTTCGACGGAAAAACCTTCCGCCAGGGCCTTTTCGACGGCGGGCCGGATGACATCGATTTCCTCCCGGCCGAAAATCCCTCCCTCGCCCGCATGAGGATTGAGGGAACACACGCCGATTTTCGGAACCGTTCCGGTCCCACGACGGTCGGCCGTGACGAACATGTTGCGCATGAACACGTCGATCAGGCGTATCTTTTCAAAGACCGCGTCGACCGTAATCTGTTCGAAAATCGACCGCGTCGCCGTATGCAAGGTGACATGGTCCACGGCGAGACCGGCCGGACCGGCGAGATGGGCGCCCGGACCGAGATAGAGCATCATCCCGTATTCCCGCACGCCGCATCGCTCGGCCAGGATTTCCGTATGCCCGGGATAATGGTGACCGGCCAGGCGGAGCGCCTCCTTGTGCAACGGCGCGGTGACGATCGCGTCGACCTTTCCCGCAAGGGCCAAATCGATCGCGTCGACCAGGCAACGGTAAGCGGCTTCCCCGGTCCGTCTATCGACAACACCCGGCGGAACGTGTAAAATGGCGTCCTCGACGCAGGAGACGACCTCGCGCGGCCCGGCGATTCCGAGAAGATTCGCCGCCCGATGAAAAACGCCCGGGTGGCCGAGAACGACCGGTTCGCAGAGCCGTTCGATTTCACGGAAGGCGCCGACGATGATTTCCGGCCCGATTCCGGCTGCGTCGCCCATCGTCAAGGCGATTCGAGGTTTCACGGGGCTTGCCGATTTGTTTGTCGATCCGCTTGTCGAAGCCGTGTTTTTCATGTCGATGCCGTTCGATTTTCCGCCTGAAGGCAAAATGAAGACAAAAGTAATGAAGACAAACGTATTGTGAGGCGATTGCCATGCGCGTGGTTGTTCAACGGGTCGCCCGGGCCCAAGTCGCGCTCCGTGACGACGGTGCGGTCGTCGGATCGATCGCGCGCGGATTCCTGATATTGCTCGGCGTAAGCACGGTCGATACCGAAGACGACGCGGTTTATCTCGCTTCGAAGGTCGCCGGACTGCGTGTATTCGAGGATGCCGATGGGAAAATGAATCTCGCGCTCGCGGACGTCGACGGCGAACTGCTCGTCGTCAGTCAGTTTACCCTGTATGGCGATTGCCGCAAGGGGAGACGGCCCGGTTTCGCCGAGGCTGCACGCCCCGAGGATGCCGGAAGACTGTATGAATTCTTCGTCGAACTGCTGCGCCGCCGGGGGTTCCGGGTCCGAACCGGAGCGTTTCAGCGCGACATGGCCGTCGAATCCGTCAATGACGGACCCGTGACTCTGATTATCGACTCGGCCAGGCGTTGATTTGCCGGTACCGGTATTGACCTTCGGAGAAAAAACCAAACGAGGGCGCGCCGGGCTTTTGGCAGTAATGCTGCACACAGCCCCCAAAAGCCTGACCCGATAGGCTGTCATACGGCTTCCCCGCGTTCGATTTTCGTGCATCATCCTCAGGGAAGGAAAATCGTCGCCGGCATTCTGGGGGGTTGCGGCGTGTTTTCGCGCGAACCACGGACACCCGGCGGATTGGACGGGCCGGCGTCGAAAAGGCCGGCGTCGAAAGGAATGGCGCCAAGGCCGGTTCCCATGATATTCCTGCCGCCGTTCCCGCCGTTTTCTTCCTCCCGCATCGGAAGAATCGAAACCATCGCTTTCGCGATATGGGCCTCGTTTTCCCGCAGGCCCGCCGTTGAGTCCGCCGCAGAGTCCGTCGCAGAGTCCGCCATTGAGTCCGGACGCATTTGGAGAATGCTCGTCGATGGAACCGCTTGGGGAACGCTTGGCAATACCGCCTGAATTTCCAGGGAGGAAACGGAATCGAGCGGCAAGACCTGGGAATGGACGCCCGGATGGACCAAGGCCCGGGAGAAAACAGGATCGTCCGGGATCGAGACGGTGTGTTCCTCCGGTTCCCAACGCAAAGGATTGCGTGAACGTTCCGCGGAGGAACCGTTTCTACCGAAGCCGGTTGAGTTGTCCGTCCGTCCCGCTTGGTTACTTTCGGAAAACAGGCTTTCCAAAGAATCGGCTTCGGGGAATTGCGACGGCGTTCGGTAGACAACCGACGTACCGGCCAGAGCGGATTGCGGTAAAACGCCGGGCGAAACGGCGACCGGATCGTCAACCGGATCGTCAGTCGGGGAGGGCAGGGGGGAAGACGCCTGTGAAACCGTATTGGGCGTCATCGTATTGGGCGAGAAGGGCAGGGGGATTCCTGAAAAATTTTCGGAAAGGACCTGCGAAACATGCCCGGAAACCGTTTGAAAATCGGACCGGTATCGAGCGCAGTCCACGGGAACACCGTCTTGAGAACGGCGCACGTTTTCGATTCCCATTCTTTCCCGCGCAACGGAAAATCGTTTTTCAAGGGCGTCTTCGACGGCGAGCAGGGAGGACCACCACGGTTTTTCTTTTCCCGCTTCCACATGAGTGGCCGCTTCCGCGACAAGCCGATCTCCCTGTTCGTCGATCGCCTCCGCAATCCCGGGCTCCTTTGTCGCGACGATGAACAGCACGGCTGTCGCCGCGTAAAAACACAGCGAATTACCCAGGTGTTTCGGATCGTACATTTTAATGGCCGTCCCGAACGATTTCTTGATCCGCCGGCCCGCCAGGTCGATGCTGAAAATCTCGTCCAGGAGCAAATGGGACAGGAACCCCAGGAAAATCGCGAATCCCTTGTACAATCGCCATTCGACCGGACCGGAAGAAAACAAAAAAACGAGTTCGGCCGCGATCGCGGCTGCGGGAATGCTGTGAAACATTCCCCGGTGTACGGTCCAACGCTTCAGCATCGATCCGACCCCGAAGCGGATGAAAAAAAACATTCCCGCCCCGGCCAGGGTGATGATTTCCGGATTCAGCGGAAATTCTTTCAGCTTGCTGACGACCAGGACCGCTGCGATTCCTGCTGTCAGGTAGATGCATTCCTGGAAAGAACGGCTCGAATCGCTGTCGATGTCCGGCAACATGCCGCTTGCCGCACAACTCCCGGCGGCGATGAGGCAGGTCGTTTCCGGGACCCCGTAAAGTGCGCCGGCCGTTCCGTAGACGATCCCAGTTGCCGTGCTTGCGGTGACATGCTGTTTGAAATTGCCCACGGAATCGGGAGGGTGAGGAAAAACGAAAGGATATACTGGAAACGCGGTGAAAACGAACAGGTGGTCAAGTCCGCCTGCCGCACTCGCTCGCCCACAACTTTTGTTGATGTAAGCATTTGCGCGAATTATTCGGGCGACAGGCGATTGTGCGCGGGAACAATTTCAGGCGTTTGCGGTATAGTGACCGGGACCGGACCGGGAGGTTACGAAATTTTGCTATTGGAGAAAAGCCCAATATTTGATAAAAATCTCTCGTATAAGAACAATGACGATTCACATTTCACTGTATCGGATTTACCTCTCCATTTCCTATCGATGACGCTGTTTGACTATATTGTCCTCGCGATTCTCGTTTGCATGACCATTCGGGGCGGCATGAAAGGTTTTACCGCTCAACTTGCCTCGATTGCGGGCGTGATTGTCGGTTGGATCGTCGCAGCGCGATGCAGCGGATTGATCGCCCCGGCTGTGCCGCTCGACGAGCCTTGGAATCGTTATGTGGCCATGCTGCTTCTTTTCATCGGTGTCTGGATTGGTTTCTGGTTTCTTTCCGGCATGATTACGGCAGCCTTGAAGTCGATGCAACTTAAGGAGTTCGATCGCCAGGTCGGAGCCATGCTCGGCCTGTTGAAAGGATTGCTTCTGGCAATGATTGTGACTTTTTTCGGAGTATCGTTGTCGGAAACAAGCCGGAGTTGGGTTCTTTCATCGAAAAGCGGACACTATCTGACTCTTGCGATCGAGAAAACGGGGGCGTTGATTCCGGAAGATGTCTGTCGCCGACTTCATGCTCAAATCGAGCGGTTTCGCCAAAAGGTCGAGGCGGAGCAGGGGGGGGACGGTCAAAATCGCGTGGCCGCAGCGCCGACCGCGAAACACTCGGAAGAAGAACCCGAAAAAACGACGTGGTCCTCAAGATGGGGTGCGCTGTCCGGCTTCATTTGGGGTTCGAAAGATACCGGAGGGCAGGTTGACGACCCGAACGAGGAGAAACCGGAAAGCGATGCCCGCAAGGCGGTGGGCGCACTTGATAAGTTTGTTGCGGGAATCGATTCGCTCAAGGATCAATTTCAACATGATCCATTTCCATCGAATGCCGACACCCAGGCGACAGGTTCCGCCTCCCCGCTAACGCCCCGATTACGGCAAACCGTTACCGGCTACTCCGGCGGGCCCGCGATTCCGGAAGAAAGAAGGCCCGTTCCTCCCACTTCGCCAACCGCCGGCGGCTGGGGGCCTCGCGACATGCCCTCGGATAATTCTACGTTTCAACCGGCATACGGTTCCATTGCTCCCGTACCCGATGGTCGCGCCTCCGAGGTCCACGTGTTCACCCCGATCACAAACGACCCGCAAAACGCGACCCCGGAATCTGTGAAACCGTTCGATCCTCTCGGCTGGGCCAAGGGATTGAAAAAGAATTGATGCGGCTTCTTTCTTGTTATAGCGTAAACGGCATGATAATCCTCCCGCGCGCAGAAGGTTGACTCCGAGCGCGCATGGCAAAGATTGTCAGTCTTCCTGTGCGTTGCGCTGGAACCGCGTGAACCTCGTGAACCTTGTTATACCGAAGGCTGTTGAAATTTCCCGAGGCCGATTCTTTGGAAAGACTGTTTTCCGAAGGTAACCAGGAGGGACAGACGGAAAACGGAGCCGGCTTCGGTATAAAACCCTCAAAACACAGCACTGCAACCGAACATAAGAAACATTATCGGACGTTGCCGGGGCGGATGAAAAACACTTTTGATATCCGCAACAACCGGACGATGAAACTTCCTGTCCGGCGGCAGCAGATCGGCAGTATATCAAGAAGCGGCAACTCCGCTCTTCAATTCTCTTCAAACACCCCGAGCTTGCGAAAACGCTCGTACCGTCGCACGACCAGTTCCTCGACCGGAATCTTCGTCAATTCTTTCAGTTGGGACCGCAGATATTGTTTCAACCGTGAAGCCGTCAAGTGTGGATCGCGATGGGCGCCGCCGACGGGTTCCTCGATCACGTTTTCGATCACGCCGAGTCGAAGCAAATCCTGGGATCGCAACTTCAGGGCCGCGGCCGCCTTGTCCTTGTGCTCGTGTCCCTTCCAGAGAATCCCGGAACACCCTTCCGGGCTGATCACGGAATAATAGGAATGTTCGAGCATCGCGACGCGGTCACCGACCCCGATCCCGATCGCGCCGCCGGATCCGCCTTCGCCGATCACGACGCAAATGATCGGCGTCGGAAAAAGAGACATCTCGAACATCAATTCCGCGATGACCTGGGCCACCCCCCGCTCTTCGGAGGCGATGCCCGGATAGGCCCCGGGCGTGTCGATCAGGCAGATGATCGGCAGACCGAATTTGGCCGCCTGTTTCATCTTGCTCATCGCCTTGCGATAACCCTCCGGATGGGCGCATCCGTAATGGGTCGCGAGACGTTCTTTGACGGTACGACCTTTTTGTTGCCCGACGACCATTACCTTGTATTCGTCGATCTTGGCCCAGCCGGTCCGGATCGCCGGGTCGTCGCCGAACAGTTTGTCGCCGTGCAATTCGATGAACTCATCGAACAGCAGCTCCAAATAATCGACCGTTTGCGGGCGGTCCGGATGCCTCGCGACTTCAATCGTTTCCCACGGCGTGAGCGATGCGTAGATCTGCTTGAGCAGGTCGATCGTGCCCTTGCGAAGACGCTGGATTTCTTCCCGAACCGCCGGAGTGGAAGCCGTTTTTCGAAGTGATTCCAGTTGTTCTTCCAGTTCAAGGACGGGTTTTTCGAACGATAGCCGCTGGATGCTCGCCATGGATAATGATACGATGAGGTGATTTATACTGTAAACGGCCTGAA
>DOMV01000028.1:250-3729 GCA_003509805.1 Planctomycetaceae bacterium | reverse complement strand
TTCATCGCGTTTCCAGTATATGCCGAAAACGACGGTTGTTCGTTTGGCCGTACCGCTGACGGTTTTCAGTATGGTAAGGAAAAAGGGGGTCGCAAGACCGTATTATTGTCGGAAACCGCGGCCCGGTCAAGTGTGCCCGCCGGGATTGGAAAACGCAAAAACACGGCAACCGCCGCGAAGTTTTTCGAAAAAACGGATTGACAGGGATAAACGGATATTGGAAAATGGACACCGGTTCCGGAAGCCCCTTGGCTCATTTTTTATGCGGTGCACAGTGTTATGCCGAATCAATGGTTTATTCGCCGCCGGGAGGAGACGTCGCATCGTGGTCCGCATAGCGACAGGGAGCTGAGATCGGCGGCCGAGGCCGGGCAACTCGGACCGAATGATTTCATTTGGAAGGAAGGGATGAAAGAATGGGTTCCCGCTTCCAAAGTCAGGGGCTTGTTCAAAACTTCTGTTGCGATCGATGGTTCCGTTGTTCGGCCTGAGGACGGAACCTGTTCCGAAGTCGATCATGGAACCGGCCCGGTTTACCTCGGACCGTCAAAGAAAAAGATCGATTCCGCAAAGCCCGGTAACGTCCCACTCCCATCGGTTTCCCGTCCATCACCGCCCTCTCCGGCGCCAGCCTCTCCGGCGTCATCTTCCCAGCGGCGGACCGCGTCGCAACCATCAAATGTATCTCCGCTCCCGGCAACCGGGGCGAAACAGGTCGTTCCCCATCCGGGTCCTTCGGTTCAACCTTCCGTTGTGCCGCCGTCTCAAAAAACGACGCCCCCCAAAACGCCTGCNNCCCCGGCTGCCGATCCGTTCGGTTTTGGAGCGCCCGCCCCGGCTGCCGATGGTTTTGCGACGGGCATGGGCGATTTGTCGGCATTATCTCAGGCGATCCAATCGGCTCCCGCGATCCCGAGAGCGGCTCCGCCGGCGCAGGATTTCGACGGCGGGCATCTGGGAAAAACCGGGCAACCGTTTCCGGCGAATCGGACCCCCTCAAAAAATAATACTGAAAAAATGATGTGGCTCCCCCTGCCCNNCTTCGTAACGGCGATTCCCTTCAGTTTCATTGTTGGTTGTATCAATGCCGTCATACCGATCTGTCTTTGTTTTATCGGAATCGCGATTCTGGGCGGTGTCGGAAAGGTGCTCGGCGAACTCAGCGGACATTGCATCAAAAAAACGGGAATCCGGCATGACAATTTTTCATACCTGTTCGGCGGAGCGGTCGGAGTCGTGGCCTGCTACTTTTTGTGGTCGTCCTATTTTTTCGTGCAGGCGAACATTGTTGCGACCATGATGCAGCCGGCCATGCAAATCCTGGAGTCGGAAGAAAATCTTGTGGAAGACGAAGAGGCAATGGCGGATGAAGAGGGTGCGATCGAGGAACGGGCGGCAGACCCGACGATACCGCACCCGATGGAACAAGGATTGAGTGCCGGGGACAGGGCGAAACTCCAGAATGCGCGAAATCAGCTCGACCAACTGAAAAACGTCGGCGTAGACGTTTTATTCTCGCATGTCGGTATTTTCAAGGCGATTTGGCCGTTTTCCCTGGCCAAGTACGTCTTTTTTCGCTTGAGGGCCGAAGTGTTCTGGTTTCATATCGTGTGGTTCATCGAGATTTCCACGCTTGTCGGCGCGGCGTCACAAAGTTCCTGGGCAAGCGTTCACCGCAGACGTTGATATGCGTACGTTTATCCGGGCGATATTGTCTCAGACGACGTCGCCCGCGCCCGGCGGCCGCCTGAACAGGCGGAGACCTTGAAGGAGCCCGATGAGTTCCTTGATCGTCTTGGGGCGATCGTCCGGTTTTTTGGCCAGCATGGCCCTGATCAGGTTGCCCATTTCGGGCGTGACGTTCTTGTTTTTGGCCGTCACGGCCGGAATCGCCCCGGAAATGTGTTTCTGGAGCAGTTCGTTCATCGAGGTCGCCGTGTACGGAACCCTGCCGGTCAGCAATTCGAAAAACGTACAGCCGAGGCCGTAGATGTCCGAACGCGGATCGGACGGGAGCCCGCGAATCTGTTCCGGGGACATGTAACTGGCGGTCCCCTGCGTTTTCTGCTTGAGGGAAAACAATTTGGCGAGCCCGCCCGGGATACGTTTGGCCAGCGCGAAGTCGATCAGTTTGAATCCGACTTCGGGATGAAACAGGAAATTGTCCGGCTTGACGTCGCGGTGAACCCAGCCTTGTTCGTGCAGGTACATGAGCGAGGCGAGCATCCCGGAAAAAATCATCTCAAGGTCGCCGGCATAGGATTCGTAGCCCCGGTTGATGGCCGCTTTCACGTTCGGCGCGGCGAACCATTCCATGACCAGGAAGGGAATGCGGGGCGAACGGTTCCAGTCGAATTCGCGTACCCCGATCAACAGCGGGTGCGACAGTTTTTCCGCGACGGCGTGTTCCCGTTGAAGGAGACCGATCTGCTCTTTGTCGGCCGCGTACCGGTCCAAAAGCGTTTTGATCGCGACCGGCTCACGCTTTTCGTCGTCGTATGCCTGGTAGAGACGGCTCGTTTGCCCGGTGTTCACGACATTGATCAAGCGATAGGAACCGAGGCGTTCGATGGTGGTGGTGCTCATTCACTGATTATCGGAAAGAACGATCCGCAAGTCAAGACTTCGTGATCGGGACGTTCCGGGAACAAAGCGCATGAAAGCCCGGAACGCAGCGTAGCGCAGTGACGGGAACCGTCACGCCGCAGACAAGTTCCTGTTTTGCAAGATTCCTGTTTTGCAAGGTAGACGGGGCTCGTCGAGCACCGCGCCGCGGCTTTTTCCGGCGCTGGGCGAACGTCGGCTACCGGTTTTGACGATACCGCACGGGAGAGACAATTCAACGTTCACGATTTTCGTTCGAGAATTTCCCGGTAGATTTCCCGGATCCGGGCAGTCATGGAGCGGTGGTCGAATTGCTCCGCGAACCTGCCCTGCCCCGCGTTGCCGAAACGTTCCCGCATTCCGGGGTCGGCGGCCAGGGTCAGAATCGACGCGACCAGCGCCTGCCCGTCTTTCGGCGGCAACAGGAATCCCGTTTCCCCGTCGACGACCACCTCACGCGCCCCGTCGACATCGAAACTGACGACGGGTTTGCCGGCAAGCAGCGCCTGGGGCAAAACCCGGGCGAGACCTTCCCGCAGGCTCGTATGCACGACGATATCCATCGCCGAAAGCATGGCCGGGATTTCCGTCGGGGGGACGAGTCCCGCGAAGAGGAAGTATTCGGACAAGCCTCGCCGGGCGATTTCCGCTTTGTACTTTTCCTGGAGCGTTCCGTCGCCGACGAAAAGGAATCGAATTTCCGGGACCCGGGAAAGAATATCCCCGGCCGCGGCGATGACGAACTCGTGTCCCTTGAGCTCGAATAATCGTGCGATTTTCCCGACGACGATGTGCTTTTCGGTAAAACCGTACGCCGCCCGCACCCGGTCGCGATGCCGTGCCGACTCCAGGAACGGTTCGACTTCCATGCCGCT
>DOMV01000028.1:0-215 GCA_003509805.1 Planctomycetaceae bacterium | reverse complement strand
CACCGCCGTACCGCATACCGCTCGCACCATCGGTAAAAAGCGTGAACGAGCGGGTTTTGGCCCGGCCAAAACGGGGCGCCGTGAACGCTGTGGACGATCGCCGGAACATCGCAGGACCGGGCGGCCAGCCGGCCGAGGATCCCGGCTTTCGCGCTGTGCGTGTGGACGACGTCCGGCTTGAATGCACGCAACACCCGCTTCAGGTCGCGATACGC
>DOMV01000259.1:5582-15065 GCA_003509805.1 Planctomycetaceae bacterium | reverse complement strand
CTCGCCGGGTTCACCTACGTTCCCCATGGGGATTTCCATGCCGTCAAGGATGCGATCGACGGTGAAACCGGGGCGATCATGATCGAACCGATCCAGGGGGAAGGAGGCGTTCGCATGCCGCATCCGGGCTTTCTTCAGGAACTCCGGGGGTTCTGCGATATGCACGGCCTGATGCTCATTTTCGACGAAGTCCAGACCGGTTGCGGTCGGACCGGCGAATGGTTCGCCTACCAACATTTCGGCGTCGAACCGGATATCATGACCTTGGCCAAAGCGGTGAGCGGCTCGTTGCCGGGAGCGGTCATGCTCGCGAAAAACGAGATTGCGTCGGCGCTGCGGCCCGGTATGCACGCGGCTACTTACGGGGGCAACCCGGTTTCCGCGGCGGCCGGTATCGCGGCCATCGAAATGGTCGAAAAAGAAGGTTTGCTCGACAACGCCCGGCGGATCGGCACCTTCTTTCAGGAGGAACTGGGGAAGCTGCACGACGAACTGGAAATCATCCAGGATGTCCGCGGGGTCGGCGTCATGATCGGGGTCGAACTTTCCGTCGAAGGCGCACCGGTCGTCGAGGCGTGCATGAAACGGGGCCTGTTGATCAACTGCACCCACGGAAACGTCCTGCGATTGTTGCCGGCGATGAACCTGTCGCTCGAACAGGCCCGGGAAGGGATCGATATCATCGCCGACGTGTTGAGGAACCTGTAGACTGATACCGAATGCCGTTGAAAACTTCCCGAAGCCGATTTCCGGGAAGTCTGTTTTTCGAAGGTCAACAGGCGGATCAAACGAAAAAACTCAACCGGCTTCAGTAGAAAAACCTTGCCGGACGTATGGATCATCCCGTTCAGGAAAACAAGGTGGATTCCCGGTCGGATTCCCAAGCGGATTCACGGTCGGATTCCCAGGCGGGTTCGCGACCGGACCTCCCGGAAAAGTCGGCGGTGCGCTGGTACCTGTGTACCGCCCTCCTGATCCTGCTTTGGGCATTCCTCCTGTTTTACGTGCAAAGCCAATCGTTTCGTCCGGGTTTCGCCCACGGCCGACTCCTTTCCAAAGCCCTGTGTCGCGGCGCGCTCGACCTTCTTTTCGCGTCATCGTGTGTCCTGCTGATCCCGCGGGGTTGGGTCCCGGTGCCAATCCTCCTTGCCTCGGCAAGCGGGCTTGGTTTGATCGTCTACGCCCGATATTTTGGTGAAACGATGAGCATTCTTTCGTTGTTTGCGAATTTCGACGAGGGTTTGACCGTTTCTGATGCCGTGATCGCCCTGCTCCCGCCCGGTCCGACCCTCCTGGTGGCAACGGGAGCCTTGATGTGCGTCGTGCTCGTGCGCTTTGCCGGAAACGCCCCCGTGTCCTACCGCACCCGATTGAAAGCGGGCATGACGACCGCGGCCCTGTATTTTCTCATCGTCGTCGGCGTCTCGCAGTGCCCGGGGCTCGCNNTTTTTCCACGCTGGTTTTTTCAAAGGAAACCGGCGACCTGGTCGTCGTGTACGGTTATTTGCCGACTTGGGTCGGCGAACTGTGCGTCAAGGACGAGGGGACGTTGCGCGACGCCGCGCTGGCCCAACCGCGGACGGACCGCCTGACCGGAGTCGAGTTTCCGTTGCCGTTGCCGCGGCAGGTGCTCGTCATCCAGGTCGAAACGCTCGATTACACGATCATCGATCGCGAATTCGGCGGCAAGACCGTCACGCCCTTCCTGAACGCGCTGAAAAAGCGGTCTTTTTTCTACAAAGTCGATTCCTTTCACTACCACGGCAGCGCGGATGCCGATTTCGCGTTTCTCGCATCGCGGGAGCCGAGCCGACACTTGTTGAACTACAAGATTCGCACGTTTCCGTACGACAACACGTTGCCCCGGGCGTTCGAAGAGCACGGCTACCGGACGCATTCCTTTCACGGCGTTTCCGGGACGTTTTTCAATCGCGTCTTCGCTTACCGGAAGATGGGGTTTTCCGACATTCTCTTCATCGACGATCTTGTCGCCCGGTACGGAGTCGAGGCGCGACCGATCGGCGGCTGGACGGCGACCGACGATGAACGGCTTCTCGATATTCTCGGCCGCGAAATCCTTGCGGAAAAGGACGCCCGGGGATTTTTTTTCGCAATCACGCTACTGGGTCACGCGCCGTTCACGCATGTTCGGGAACGGGAAATCGTCCCGGAACCGAAGGGGTACGCCCAACGCTACATGAACGTCGCGCACGAGATCGACCGCCGGCTCGGCCGTCTTTACGATTCACTCCCGCCGGGTACCATGTTCGTGGTTTACGGCGACCATTCCTCCGGTATCGAATCGGACGACTACACGTCCAGACGCGCGAACGAACGGGATTACGTTCCTTGTTTTCTTTCCATCGTCGGCGAGTCGATCGCCGAAAAACAAAAGACCGCGGGTACCCCGTCGGCCCTCGGGGGCGAGTTGACCCTTGTCGACATATCCAATTACCTGCGGTCGCTGTTGCCGGATTCACCGGCGGCCGCATCCGGTCATTGACGTTCGAATTCCACCATCAACATGCGAGAGACATTTCCATGCGGCATCTCCTGACACTGAACGACATTTCTTCCAGGGAACTTTCCCAGGTCCTCACGCTCTCGACGCGAATCAAGGCGGAGGTGAAAAAAGGGATACGTCGTCCCCGGCTTGCCGCGAAGACGCTTGCCATGATCTTCGAGAAGCAGTCGCTGCGAACGCGGGTCAGCTTTGAAGCCGGAATGGTCCAATTGGGCGGTCATGCCATGTTTTTAGGGGCCGAAGCCGGGTTCGGCAAGCGGGAATCGATGTCCGATTTCAGCCGGGTTCTTTCCTCCATGGTCGATTGCATCGCGATCCGGGCGATGCGACACGCGACGGCCGTCGCGTTGGCCCAGTATTCCCGTTGCCCGGTGATCAACGCCTTGACGGACGAATCGCATCCTTGCCAGGCGTTGGCCGATATGCTGACGATCAAGGAGCGTTTCGGCAAACTCCAGGGACTCAAACTGGCCTATGTCGGCGATTCGAACAACGTGACGGCCAGTCTGGTCCAGGCTTCCGCGAAACTCGGCCTCGAAATCGCGATCGCATCGCCGAAAGGATACTGTTTCGGTGAAACACAACTCGCAGCCCTGGTCGGCGATTCCCCGGCCAACGGCTTCCTTTTGGAACAAACGACCGATCCCGGACTTGCCGTACAGGGGGCGCATGCCGTCTATACCGACGTCTGGGTGAGCATGGGCCAGGAAAAAGAGGAGGCAAAACGCAAAAAAGCGTTCGCGGCCTACCAGGTGAATTCGAAATTGATGAAAGCGGCCCGGAAAGACGCGATTTTCCTGCACTGCCTCCCTGCCCGGCGCGGGTTGGAGGTGAGCGACGAGGTGATGGATTCTCCTCAAAGCGCGATCATCGAACAGGCTGAAAACCGGATGCACGCTCAAAAAGGGCTGCTCGTCTGGCTGCTCGGAACGGCCTGATGGGAACGGAACTTTCGAGTCGGGAACACGTATCCCGGCTCGTCGATGGTCTTCTCGTCAACGGTTTTCTCGTCAACGGTTTTCAGAGGATTCCTTGAGCCATTTGGCCCGGAGCCGGTTGTTCGAGAGCGTGTAGAGCCGGACCGCCTCCTCGTATTTTCCCTCGGCTTCGTTGATTCGACCGAGATTGTACGGGACACCGCGGTTCCACGAGGTCCGGGCGCCGATCGCGCTTTTTTCCACGAAGAACTCGCGGGCAGGTTCCCATTTCTCTTCCTGTTCGGCGGCCAGGCCGAGCCAATATCCGGCCCAGGAATTGACGAGCCGATAAATCGTTTCGGTAATCACTTTTTCATGGGCCTGTTGCCGGGCCATCTGGTCCTGGATCAGGCGATCCGGGGTCATCGCGTCCATGAAACAGGTTGCCGCGCTGATTGGACCGCTGAGACGTCCCTGGAAATAAAGTATCCGGCCTTTCCAAAGGGAGTATTCCCCGGTTTTCGCGGACTGGATGTGAAACGGGGCCATCATCTCGCCGACACGCTGCGGCGCATTCGCCGTTTCGAAGAACGCCCGATAAGGATGTTGCCATATCTCGACCGAGGCGATGCCTTCACAACGGCCGAACCGGTCGCGAAGTTCGTGCGGCGGGGTGTAAAGCACCATCGTCTGTTCGCCGGCCAGTTCCGTTTCCAATATCTTCATGCGCATCGCGGCGGAACCGGGGGTCACGGGGAGGGCCGCGATTGTCTGCCGCAACATTTCACCGCTCGCAAACGGTTTGTCATCGCCCGTCATCGTCCGATTGAGTAGTTCCGGTTCGGCGATCAGGTCCGAAAGCGTCGCGATTTCCGGAAATTCGAGCACTTTTTTCTCGCCGGTCACGGGACCGCTTTTTCCGGGAATCGGGACTCCCTCGTGGATGAAGAAGAGGTGGACGTTTCCGTCGATGAGGACGCCGATTCCCCAGAAGACGACGCGATCGGCCTCACCGTTCGCAACGGCGGGGGGGGCGCCGGGAACGGTTTCCTTCGGGAGGCGATTTCCCAAAAGACAACAGTCGATTCGTTGTTGACGCAACAGTTCCATGAAAACCCAGGCACGATCCCAAGCGGTTCCCGAACCGAGCAGGAGCGTTTGCCAAGGCATCTGGAGGGCTGCGGGAACGGCGCGCTGGTTGTCGATCCGGACGAGTTCGTCACGAAGATCGATATTTCGTGCCGTCCAGTCGAAAAGCGCCTTGGCACGGTTGAGGCTTCCCTGCTTGTCACCCCGTGCCCAATTCGAAATGTTGCGCATCCATACCGATTGCTTCAGATAGTCGATGTCGTATTTATGAAAAAGAAGCGATGCGGACGGCACGGTTTCAGCAAAGGATTCCAAGGCCCGGGCGACCCCTTGCAGGTTTTGGCGTTCTTCGGCCAATTGCTGCTGGACAAAGGCCCGGACGACGCCTTCCTGCACGTTCGGCATGGAATCGAGCGAGCGAAATTTCTGCCGCAGGGCTGAAATCTGTCCGGCGTAGGCGGCGAAAAAGGGAATGCCGCTTTTTCCGGCAAGGCTCCGTAGTTCGACGTCGAGTTCGTCGAGCGTCGTTCCCAACCGGACACGGTCCTCCTGCACCGCCTTTGTCCTTTCCTCCGCGGGAAGGGTTTTTCGGGCCTCCGCCGTTTCACCGGTTCCTTGGAGCGTTTGGAGCAATTCCAGTACGGTACGCACCTTCCCGGCAACGCTCCGGCTGAGTTTTTCCAATTCTTCGAGCATCGGTTCCGGCTTCCATTTCGGGTCCGGCTCGCGTTGCTTGATCCAGCGGTTGAAACGATCGAGCGTCTGGATCATCGTTTCGTAGCCGGGCAATCCTTCCAGATCGGGATAATCCTGCATGGAATTCAGGATCGCGAACGAACGTTCAAAAACTTCCCGGTCCCGCTGGGCTTGCTCCGACGACGATCCCGCGCTCACATGAAACCGGGCCGGGGAGGAACCCGGATTTCCCGGACAACCGACCGTCATGAGAACCGCACAACCGATTATCGGGAGAAAAAGAACCGGGAGGACAAGACGGTTGATAAAACACACGAATCGCGGAGAATCCATAAAATGATGGTCCAAAAAAAGTGGATGGGGGTTCGGATGAGGAGGCTCCAGCCACGGCCAGGTAAAATTCAAAACGTTCCAAGGCATCGCGGCTGGTCACGGAGTCCAGCGTCAATCCGGCAGGCGGTCCAATAATTCCCGGCCGGCATAAAATCCGCGTTGCAATAATTTTCTTTTGATCGGCTTGCCTGTCGCAATCAAGTTACGTTGAAACCCGCCTCAAGCAATGCTACCGTTGTGTCTGGAACGACAATCCTACGACAAAGTTAGCGAATTGACCTTCGTGAAAATGGGCAAAATAGCGTCGCCCCCGCAAAAGCGGGGATCCAGACGTTTGGACAAATTAACTCTTTACGCGGCAATAATTTGCGTCCTGAATACAAGAACGACGAGGCGGTTCGTCTAGGCCCCCGCCTGCGCGGGGGTGACGATTACTGTTTGGCTAACTTTGTACTACACATTCGCCAAATCCTCCTCATGCTCGACAAGGCTTTGGTGGAAAGGCGAAGCCCCGTAGCGGCCCATTATTTCGTAAAACGCTTGTTTGGAAAGATCAACCATTGCGGCGGCTTGTCCCGAAGTCAGCTTGCCACCCTGGAACATGCCCGCGGCCAGCGTCATTTTTACATCAAACTCGCCCAGAATCAGCGACTCGGGTAACTGTACGTCAAAAGTCAAGGTTTGCATGGGAATTTTCCAACATTGTTCCGAAAAAACGTGCGCTGAAAAAACGTCAAAAAGCGCGTCATTCGTCGAGCAAGTTTTTCAGGCCGGCGACGTAAACGCCCGCCGATTCGGCATAGACAGCGACGTTTCGGATTGTGTTTCCATCGGCGTCCAGCAACAAGACGGTCGGCACGACATCAATACGGTATTCGAGGTGCGCCGTCGCCGCGCGCCGGTCGTCATCGGTTTTCAAGGCGGTCCGCGGAAGATCGAATTTCAGCAGGACGAAACGCTCTTTCGCGAAATCGGCGAACGGTTTTCGGCTGAAAATGCGCGATTCCATATAAATGCAGCCCGGACACCAGGTCGAACCGGTAAACAGGGCAAAGATCGGTTTTCCGCTTGCCCGGGCCGCTTCCTTGGCCTGCGGCAACGAGGTAATCCATTCGGACGGCGCGACCGGCTCGGCGGACGAAGCCTCCGACAACGTCTCCGACAACGCCTCCGTTGCCGCGACCGGGCTGGGCGGAGTCGATTCCAGGCAGCCGGTCCCGCATGAAAACAGGAAAAGCATGAGGATGAGGAAAAGAGCGAACCACGATGTCCGTCCGGGAGGTCGCGGCATCATACCGGCTTCGTTTTTTGTCTGAAGATCAGTGTCCCTCATTTTTTCCGTCCCTCAAAACTTGCGAATTGACTTGCGAATCACGGCTGCGAATGCCCCATCCTCACGACCCGCCCTTGCAATTATATGAGAATCGTGAAAAAATACAACGTGCTTGCCCGTACTTGCCGATTACTTGCCGAGACGCCCGGAAATCGCATTCATCCCGTTCCGTGATGCCGAGACCTACGCAACAATCCTTTTTCGACGAGGAACCCCAACTCCCGGCCTGGGAGGAGGACGACCGGAAGTTGCGCCGGGTCGCCCGGATCGTTTTTCCGAACGGTTTGGACGGAACATTCGATTACCTTGTCCCGGAGGCGTTGCTTGAAACCGTCGCGGCGGGAATGCGTGTCATGGTTCCCCTCGGTCGCGGCAACCGGCTCACGCTCGGATACTGCATCGCGATTCAGGAGAACACGGCCTCATACCCCTCGGAGACCGATCGACACCGGCTCAAATCGATTGCAAGCGTCGTCGACGAACAGCCCCTTCTCTCGGAGTCGATGATCCGGTTGACCCGATGGATCGCTTGGTATTATCTATGTCCGCTCGGCCAGGTTCTCGACTGCGTCCTCCCGGCCGGCGTCCGGGGCGGGGCCGGAACCCGTTTGACAAGCGTCCTTTATGTCAACGAGAAGGCCGACGAATTGCTGGCCCGGCTTCCCCGCGATTCCTCCGGCGGGCCGCTCACGCCAAAACAACGGCACGTTTTCGAAACGTTGCGCCGCAGTTGCGAACCCCTGACGTCGGCGGAACTCCGGAAAGCCGCCAAGTGTTCCGCCGCGCCGATCCTGCTGCTCAAACGGCTGGGACTTTTCCTTGTCAAAACCCTGCGCCGCAATACCGGGCCGGTACTTGAAACGTCGCAATCGCCGCAACACCGGGGACACCCCCTGAACCCGGATCAGCGGCGTTGCCTGGACGCGATCACCGGGGCGATTCATTCGGGACGGCATGAAACCTTTTTGCTCCACGGGGTTACCGGGAGCGGGAAAACCGAGGTATATATCCGTGCCATCGACGCGGCGGTCCGGCAGGGTCGGCAGGCGATCGTTCTCGTTCCGGAAATCAGTTTGACGCCGCAAACCGTCGGACGTTTCAAGGGTCGGTTCGGTGAAGTGGCCGTGCTCCATTCGCACCTGACGGACGCCCAGCGGCACCGCGAATGGATTCGCATCGTTTCCGGCAAGGTCCAGGTCGTCGTGGGAGCGCGGAGCGCCGTCTTCGCGCCGCTGCCCCGCCTCGGATTGATCGTCATCGACGAGGAACACGAGAATTCCTTCAAACAAGACACGGCCCCGCGATATCATGCCCGGGAAGTCGCGAAGAAACGGGCGGAAAACGACTCGATCCCGTTGGTCCTGGGCAGCGCGACCCCCTCGCTCGAAAGCCGACATGCCGCGCAGTCCGGGGCATTCTCGATGCTCTCCATGCCGTGCCGGGTCCGTAATCTCGTTCTTCCCCTTGTCGAAATCGTCGATCTTCGGGAGGAAATCCGAACCCGGACGACCCGAGGGGCGATTCACCGGCGGCTGCACGCGGCGATCAAGGAGGCGCTCGACGGACAGGGGCAGGTCATCCTGCTGCTCAACCGTCGCGGTTTTTCGACGCAAATCCAGTGCCAGGCTTGCGGCGAGGTCGTCCAATGTCCCGAATGCAACGTTTCATTGACACACCATCGCACGGAAGAAATCGCGCTGTGCCATTTTTGCGGCCACCAGATAAAGGCGCCGGACCGTTGCCCGGGGTGCGGATTTGCCGGGATACGGTACAGCGGTTTCGGAACGCAGCGCTTGGAGCAGGAAATCAACGCCCGATTTCCGAATGTTTCCTGTTTGCGCATGGACACCGACACGATGCACGGGCCCGGGGCGCACGAACGTGCGCTGGCGGAATTCCGGGAAGGCCGGGTCCGCATTCTTCTCGGAACCCAAATGATCGCCAAGGGACTCGATTTTCCGAACGTGACACTGGTCGGCGTCATCAACGCGGACACTGCCCTGCATTTGCCGGATTTCCGCGCTTCGGAACGAACGTTTCACTTGATAACCCAAGTTGCCGGACGCACGGGTCGGGGCGAATTGGGGGGCCGCGTGATCGTCCAAACCTTTGTTCCCGATCATGCCGCGATCCTGGCGGCGAGCCGACACGACTACAACGGTTTCGTCCGGGAAGAAATGCCGCTTCGCAAAACGCTTGGATATCCGCCGTTTTCCAAAATGATCCGGATCGTCGTGCGTGGAACGGAAGAGGAAAAAACCGCCGATTTCGCGAAGCGATTCGCGATGCGACTCGGCGGTGTCCTGAAAGAAAACGGGATCGTGCATCGCCTGCTCGGCCCGGCTCCGGCTCCGTTTTCCAAACTGAGAGGCTTTTATCGGTTTCATATTCAATTGCACGCCTTCGACGGGGAAACGCTCCGCAAGCTCGTTCGTGACACGAGCGACACGATACGCGCTCCCGAGAATATCCAGTGGATACTCGATGTCGACCCGCTCGATATGTTGTAAAAAGGTATGCCGTATACTGAAGGCGATTGCAATTTCCCGAAGCCGACGATTTGGAAGCCCGCCCTCGAAAAACAACACCGC
>DOMV01000259.1:0-5545 GCA_003509805.1 Planctomycetaceae bacterium | reverse complement strand
ATGACTTTTCAGCAACCCCTGCAAACTCCGGGCTCGCAAACTCCCGACTCGCAGCCCCCGGACACGTCGCCGACGGACGGGATGACGCTTTGGCAGCGGGCAGCCAAACTTGCGGCGCATTTTCATCGGCATCAGGTTCGAAAAGGTGGTTCGGGGCCGTACAATGCACCGTCGTATCATGCGGCGCCGTATGATCCGGTGCCCTATATCGTGCATCCGTTCCGGGTCGCCCTCACGCTTTCGACCTTGTTCCACGTCGATGATCCGGTGCTTCTCGCAACCGGACTCCTGCATGACGTTTTGGAAGACACGACCGGCGATTTCGACGATATCGAGACGGCATGCGGCACGGAAACGGCCCGGTTGGTGGCGGCGCTGACGAAGGATTCCCGGTTGCCGGAACCGGAACGGGATGAAGCGTATAAAAAACAACTGCTTGCCGCCGATTGGCGGGTCCGGCTCGTCAAACTGGCGGATATTTACGACAATGTATACGATGCGCGGGAATCCGGGTTCCAAGGCCGTGTCCACCATTGGGCCTGTTGGGCGCTGGACAGCTTTCCCGAGGAGGCGGCTCTCCGGGAAGCCCGGGCCTGTTTGGCGGCGATTCTCGGCGAAGAATAGGCAAAACAGGAAAAATGATAGAAAGATATCGGGAACGGTTCAAAAACCGGGATTGACGCGAATCGCCATTTTCGGGACAATGACTCGGACGATCCGTGTAATGCAAGCCCGGAACGAAGCATAGCGCNNGTTGTTGCGCTCCCGGCTTTTATGCCGCGAACGGCATGACAATCCCGAATGTCCGTTTCCATCGCGCTTCCGGTATATCCCGATATTTATTGCGTACAAGATACACAGGAGTTTTATGGCCAAAGAAGAATCTGCCGGGACCGGAGTCGCGCTTGAAGCGTCCCGGCGTGGGAAAATGCGGAAAATCGAGGAATTGGGGTTCGATCCCTGGGGACAGCGGTTCGACAATCATCTCTCGCTTGGAACGATTCGTGCCCGGGGTGAGGAAATACGGGTGTGTGACGAAGCCGGAAATGCCGTTCCCGTACCGACGTTTATCGAATGGGTTGCCAAAGTCCATCCCGAGCTGGTCGGACAAATCACGCCCGAGACGCCCCAGGAGCAGATCGACCGCGCCGTTTTGAAGGAATATCACGCCCTTTGTGAAACGCAGACAGGCCCGAAAGTTCGGGCTGCCGGCCGGATCATCCTTCAGCGAAAAAAAGGCAAGCTGATTTTTCTCGACATCCGGGACTGGTCGGGCCGCATCCAGATACTGATCGGCGCAAACCAAGTTGGTGAAACGAATTGGGAACTTGCCCAGTGTTTCGATCTAGGCGATATCGTCGGCGTCGACGGGGAATTGCGAAAGACGAAAACCGGCGAATTGTCGATTTTCGCGGAACAATTGCATTTCCTTTGCAAGTCGATCGAAACGCCGCCAGCCAAGTTTCATGGCCTGACCGATCCTGAGCTGCGATCGCGGCTGCGGTACATGGATCTCGTCCATACCGACGGTGTTTTGGAGCGAATGCTGAACCGGACCAAAATCGTTCACAGTGTTCGTAACACCTTGGCCTGCGAAGGTTTTGTCGAAGTCGAAGGTCCGACGCTTCACACGATCGCCGGAGGAGCGGCCGCCCGGCCTTTCACGACGCACCATAATGCGCTGGACATTCCGCTCGTGCTGCGAATCGCCTTGGAATTGCATTTGAAACGGTTGCTCGTCGGGGGAATCGAACGGGTCTACGAGTTGGGCCGCGTTTATCGCAACGAAGGAATCGACCAGACGCATAACCCCGAGTTTACCATGCTGGAAGTCTACCAGGCTTACGGGGATTATCGCAGCATGATGGACCTGACCGAAAAGATCATTACCGGGGCGATCAAAGCGATCCATGTCGGCTGCGGTGTCGAGCAAGGTGATGTCGAGCAAGGTGGTGTCGGCAAAGAGAGCCCGTTCGTGATTCCCTGGGGTGGAAAAACAATCGATTTTACGCCGCCGTTCGCGCGAAAGACATACGCGGAACTTTTCCGGGAACATACGGGTATCGATCCGGCCGACGACGAGGCGGTCGTCCGGTACGCCGAGTCGATCGGGCTTGAAACCGGGGGTGACAACGCAGGTAACAACGCAGGTAAAACCGGGGGCAAGGATCTGGATGTGCTGCGAAACGATATTTTCGAGGCCAAGGTCGAAGCGTCGCTCATCGGTCCCGTGTTCGTCATGGATTATCCGGCAAGCATCTGTCCCCTGACGAAGCGGAAACGGAACGACCCGGCGATCGCGGAGCGTTTCGAATTGTTCGTGCATGGCATGGAACTGGCGAACGCGTACACGGAACTGAACGACCCCGATTTGCAGGAAACGCTTTTCAACCGGCAACTGGAGGGTCAGAAAGCGGAGGAAAGCATGGCCCGGATGGATCATGACTTCATTCGGGCGCTGCGGCATGGAATGCCCCCGGCAGGCGGACTGGGCATCGGGATCGACCGGCTTGCGATGATCCTGACCGATACGCCCTCCATTCGTGAAGTCATCCTGTTCCCGCTCCAACGGCCCGAACCGGGAGCGACGGGAACACCGGAGTTGCCCGGAATGAGGCAGACTTGACCAAATGGTCGTTTTCATCGCGTTTCCGGCATATAATCCTTCCGATTGTCACGAATTGTGCATTTTTTTTATTTTACCCGAAAAGAAACCTCCGACTTTCCCGAAAAACGTGCTATACTGGACGGTTGATTCCACTTTCCCGATTGCCAGACACGAAAGGACAATCCGATGAGGTTCTTCCAATCGATTCCGTATGGGACACTGTTGCTTCTCGCGACGGGAAGTACGTTCGTTTTCGCGCAGCCGTATAATCCGTATAACCGCTCCACGTATTATCGCACGCCGCACGGTCGCACGGTTTCCCCGATGAATATCCCGTCGCCGCCGGGCCCTGCGACGCAAGTGGTTGAAAAACCGGCAATTGCGCCTTCCATCTCAAGTGGAACGACGGTTGTTTCGGAAGATATCCTGCCGATGGATCCTTCCTTTGATATCGGAACACGGATCGATGACGGTGTTCAAAACAGCGGCGTTCAAAACAGCGGTGTTCAAAACAGCGGCGTTCAAAACAGCGGCGTTCGAGCCGGGAGCGTTCAGGTTGACGGGATGCAAACGACGGTCCCCGGGG
Organism: Planctomycetaceae bacterium; assembly: GCA_003509805.1. Lineage (GTDB taxonomy): Bacteria > Planctomycetota > Planctomycetia > Pirellulales > Thermoguttaceae > UBA8133. Next base: position 2,351 of record DOMV01000259.1, on the reverse strand, counting down.
CCACCTCCGTGACACCTGGCTCCGTGACATCGATTCCCACGGAGACGCAACCGCTGCTCCCGCCGGACCGATGGATATCCGCGACGATTCCGTCGCCCCTGAGCGCCGTTTCCCCGACGTCGAAACTGGAAACGATGGACGAATGCCTTGCGAAACTGGCGAAACTTCGAATCGAGCACAAAGATGTTGCCGCGACGTTGGCGCTCACCCGAAAAATCAACGATCCGGTCGTTCGGGCAAAAACGCTGACCGATCTGGCCGAATATGTCGCGCATGACCCCGATTTCAAAACGGAAGCGGCTGTCTTGTTCAACGAGGCCGCGAAGGCGACCTTGGCGCTCGGCGGCATGAAGCCGGACGATCTGCCGGAATTGTCGGGACTTTCCCAAGCGAACGAACCGGCGGTTTCCCGAATAACCGGAACGCCGGTCGAAACAATGTCCGAAACGCCGCGGTCTCCCGGTAAAACCGTTCCGCAAAACGACAACGGTTATTTTGACGGTGCTCTTTCCAACGGTGCCCTTGTCGACGACGGTTTGCCGGACACGCTGGAACTGGACGAGGAATCGGCGGAAGGGGAAGCGGAGGAATGGGAAGCGACAGCGGAAAAACCGATGCCCGGCGGAACATCGTTGGAGCCGGCGCCGGTCGAACGATCAACCGTACAACCTGCCGTGCGACCAACTCCGCAACCGGCTGTTTCGCCGCCGACGCTGTTGAAAAAAGCAAGCCGACCCATGCCCCGAAAGGCCGTTCCCCCGAAGATGAACCGACCCCCGGTCGAGTCGAAAGCGCCGAACCTGACGAACCCGACGTCGGTTCCGGCGATCAGGCCCGTATCCGTCCCGGGGCCGGTTGCCGAGCCGGTCCGTGACGAGCAACCTCTTCCGTCCCATTCCGCGAGCAGTATCCTGGACGAAGACGACGAGGAGGAATTGGATGCGCCGGGATCGAGCAAATAGCCCGCCAAGCAACATCGTCCGCCGATCCAGGATTGATCGGGTACGACGTAACGACACCATAACGACACAACGCCACTACGACACAACGGCAAGGAAGCCATTCATGTACAAATTCTTACTCTGCTGGCGCTATCTCCTCAGTCGCTATATCGCGCTCGCCTCGGTAATCAGCGTCATGCTGGGTGTGGCCACGATGATCGTCGTCAACGCCGTCATGCTCGGCTTCACGACGGAAATGCAGGACCGCATCCACGGCATTCTTTCCGATGTCATCTTCGAATCCCGGTCGATCGACGGCTTTCCGGATGCCGAATGGCACATGGAAAAAATCATGCAAGTCGCCGGCGACAAAATCGAGGGGCTCACGCCCACGGTCGTTGTTCCGGCGATGATGTCGTTCCAGACAGGTCTCAACGGCGAGGTGGCCAGCCGACCGATCGAGCTGGTCGGAATCGACGAATTGACGCAGAGCAAGGTCAGCCAGGTTGCCGCCTACCTGCAACATGCGGAAAACCGGCGGCAAATCAGCTTCGATCTCCGCGAGAGCGGCTACGATATTCTCTCCCAGGGCGATCCCGACAAGGCGATTCTACGCAACGACTTGCGTCATGCCGGTTGGGTTTATCGCAGAACCAGCGTTGCCGAAGTCGAAAAACTGCGCCGCCAGATACGGGAAGAGGAGGAACGTTTACGCGAACAACACGCGGCGCTCCAGGCCGCGCCGCCGACCGAAGCGGGTACGGGAGACGGTGTGACAGACGGTATAACAGACGGTGTGACAGACGCCGCGACAGGCGCCGCCGATCCGGGGAATTCCCCGGAAAATCCCTCGGAAAATCCTTTTGCGGTCGCACCTTCGAAAACCGATGCGGAAAATGTGTTCGACCCGGCGAAGGAACAGCACACCGGCGCGATTATCGGGATCGCCCTTTCCCAGTATTTTCGAGGCGACGTCACCGACCCCGCAACCGGCGAGTCGCGGATTGGGGATTCCCTGGCCCTGATTCCGGGGGACGACATCACGCTCACGATCCCGATGACCGAGATCCCGCCGAAACTCCGGCATGACCGTTTTACCGTCGTCGACCTGTACGAAAGCAAGATGATGGAATACGATTCCCGCCTGGTGTTCGTGCCGATCCAAAAATTGCAGGACCTTCGGGGCATGGTCGATCCGCGGACCGGGCGCCGGATGGTGACGCAGATACTGATTAAGGCGAAACCGGGCGTCAACCTGAACGAACTGCGGGACGTTCTCCAGGTCAACTTTCCATCGCACACGTACAATGTGAAAACCTGGGCCGACGTCCAGGAAACGTTGCTCGCGGCCGTGTTCATGGAAGTCTCGATCCTGAATGTGCTCCTGTTCCTGATTATCGCGGTCGCCGG
>DOMV01000222.1:1608-6149 GCA_003509805.1 Planctomycetaceae bacterium | reverse complement strand
AGCGGCGGCGATATCGTTACCGGGGCGGCAACCGTCATTCTCGCCATGGGGGCCGGGCGGACCGCGGCGAACGACATGCACCGGTATTTCTCGGAGCCGGACCCGGTTTGGTGAAGCGGTTCTCCGGTCACGGCGCTTTGTACACGACCGTCATACCCCAGACGGGTACAAATCAGATGTTTTTATTTCTTGCCTTTGTCGGTGGATTTTTGTTCAGCCTTTTGTTTTTTCAAGTATTCTGCCTGCACCTGTTTTCCGCGTTCACGTGCCCGTTCAGCGGCACGTTGATTGGCTTGGGCTAAACCCTCGTTTTTTGGCAAGGTTTTCATGCTAACTCCCTTGAAATTCCGGGTTGTCATTCCACATCATTGTTACCGTCAAATTTGACTGCGTGAATTTTGAATGCTGATTGATTGTGTTGTGGTGCTCATAGACCGTCCAACCTTTTTCAAAGGCGTGAATCGCCTCTTCCCGCGAGTCGGTCATGATATTTCGGTCCGAGACGGAATCAACCAACTCGTATTCGATATAATTCTGTGTTTCCATCGGTAGTTCGCTTCCTGTTCTTGAGCCTCGCAAGCTCCTTTCCGAATGCCAGTTCGTCGGTCACTGCGCCGCGGGCAAAGGAACGATAAACGGCTCCAGATCGTTGTGAAATTTGACGATCACGTTCCGGGCCGTTCTATTGACGGTATACGTTCCGCCTGTGAGGGGGTTGAAACGGTTCGCGGCTTCGTTCTCCCCTTTTTCGGACGATTCCGCAATGGCCAGGGCGATGAAAAACGCTTCGAATTGGGCTCGATCGGCCGCCAATTGCCGCGCGACGCCGGGCGCCGACCGCAACAGCAAATCGGAAATGTACGGTTCGTCTTCACGGTCCTGTTTGGCATTCAATTCGCCGACCAGCAATTCGAGCGTTTCGCGCTGTTTGTAATACGGTTTTTCGGATTCGCCGATAATCAAACGCATCCATTTCAGGAAAAAAACCTCGTCGGGATCGATCGTCCGGTAAAGGTTGTCGTTGACCTCCAGGATAATCCCGCGGCTGTTCAAGACATCCAGGTCGCGGGGCGAAAACACGGAAAGTTCCATGCGTTGCAGGATTTCCTCTTGGGAAACGAGCATCGGCGCTTTGTTTCTTCCCCTCCATTTTTTTCTGTCTTTCAACGCGTCCCCGGTCAGGGGCGGTTCCGGCAGGATGCCGTCGACCCGAATCGCGTCGAAAACCTGCATTCCGTGGGCTCGTTCCCCGACCCAGGCCAGCGAATCGGACGGCCAGTTCGCAAGAGTTCGATGAAACGACTCCCGTAACAAACCCCTGTTTTCGGCGTCGAACGAAGGCTCCCCGACAAGCGTTTGAAGGATATTGAGTCCTTTCAGGCGCGCTTCGATCGCGGCAAATCGAACCGGCATGTTTTTGGCGAACGAAGCGAGTCGGGCGATTCGAAAAATATGCCGGAGCGATTCGGTCGCCTCCCGCATATCCTTGTTTTCCAGCGCCCGGGCAACGGCGAATTCCTCCAGGAGAACGTAATCGCGAAACATATCCGGGGTTCGCGGATCCGGCGTCGGAGAACGTTTGACATTGACGAAATCGAGGCCGAAAAACGCTTTGTCGTCATTGAGCACCTGTCGGATCAGCTCGCGCTGCGGTCGAAGACGTTCCAACACGGGCGCGACCTGTTTAAGTGTCGCGGGCATGATTCTCCATGCGCCGAGCGGCCGGGCGCCTTCCAATTGATCGAAATCCTGGCGGTTTTTCTCGAAAGCCGCAAAGTGCTTGCGTAATTGAACGGCGATATTCCTGTCATCAGGATCCACCGTATCCTGGTCGGCGGAACCCGACGCCCCTTCCCGCGTATCCGAATCCGTCGCATCGTCACGTTTTGAGGCCGACGTTTCCGGACGCGGGATTTCCAGGAACAGGTCCGCCGGCGTCGCGTTTTCCTGGAGGACCCGCGAAACTTCCCCGATCAGGGCCGCATGACGCGATTTACGCGTCGCTTCGATTCCGAGAAAACGTTTGCCCTCGATGGTGACGTTGTTGTATTTGACAACGGCGGGCGTTGCGGCGAACATGGAATCCGGATCGGGTTTTTCCTTGGGTTTGGCACAAAAAACGACAAGCAGCACGATAAACATCAAGGCCAGCAAGGCAATGATCGCCTGCCCGCTCTGGGAGGAAAGACTGAACGGATTATCCCGGTCTTTTGAAGCCGTCGCCGGTTTGGGGGGCGTTTTTCGTTCTTCAAGCGGAACCCGGTACGCATAACCTGAACCGATGTTTCCGGAATGAATCGAAGATTCTTCCGGTTCGCGCGGGTTTCGATTTTGGTCCGAACCTTCGTTCATGGGAGAATTGGTGTCACTCATCGTTATCAAATCGGCTGTCAACGGTCGGTGGAATTGAGAATGGACAATTGACAACGAAGCGATGCAATCCAGCCAGCACCGTAAGTGACCCGCTTGCGTCCCTCCGTTGTCAACTATCAATTGTCAATTGTCAATTCATCCATCTTCCCGGCTTTTATTTCGGACTTCTTCAGGCCGTTCGAAGTATATATTCACGATACACGCACATGAAAAGTAAAAAAAGACTTTTGACAGTATTTTTTCAATATTCCGGCAAAGAACATTGCCTCCCCCCCCTCCCCTGGTGTAAAATGGGGGCGATTCGTTGGGTTAAACGATTACGCAGATTATTCCGACCATGCGATTTACTGTATTCGTTCCGCTCTCTGGAAATACGCTTCTTGAGAAACACGCGGGAATGAAAAGCAAACTTGGTATGCCAATCGATTCTTCCGGCCCGGGTCCGTAAGCGCGGTCATCGGACAACTGGCATCGGGCGGCGGCGATCGATTTTTTTGAACTCACTCAACTTTTTCCATTTTTTCAATGTTCCCTTTTCGTTTCATCCATGCATCGGGTTTGCGCCTTGAGCAGACGATCGAGGGGGTTTCGAATCTTCCGCCATCGCTTGAAGAGCGACTGCTCGACATATCCTATCGTGCCGCGGAACGGGTATTTGAAGCCGCGATCATGGAGCGTGTCGACTTTCTCGTTCTCAGCGGCGATATTCTCGACCCCTTGCGAACCGGACCGCCGGGCCCCCTGTTCCTGATCGGACAGTTCGAAAAACTGGAAGCGGAAGGAATCGACGTTTACTGGGTCGGAGGCGAGTTTGACAGTCCGGAAGACTGGCCGCCGGGTTTTACGCTTCCGGAAAACGTCCATCTTTTTTCCGGCGACGACATCCGGGAATACGTGGTGCACCGTAACGGCGACGCGTTGGCCCGCCTGATCGGGATACGCCGAAAACGTCAGGGGCGACGCCTGCAAACCGCGGAGCTGGCTCCCGATGCGGCCGATCTCTTTACCATCGTCGTCGCCAACGGTTCCGTCGATCCGGAAGGGTTGTCCGAACGCCGGATTCATTACTGGGCGCTTGGCGGAAAGTCCCACAGACAAACGTATTACGGCAATCGCACGAAAACGGCGAAGACCGGAAACGAGAAACCGGCGAAGGGGTTCAAGGACGGTACGGCAAACGAAACCAAGCCGGACAAGAACCACCCTCTCCCGTACATTGTCCATTACCCCGGTGCTCCGGTCGGTCGAAATCCCGATGAAACCGGCGTTTACGGCGTTACGTTGGTCGAAGTTCCCGAGGACGGGGAACCGTTGCTGACATTGATCCCCACCGCTCCGTTGCGGTGGATTGAAGAAACCGTTCGCCTGGAACCCGACGACGATACGGAACAGCTTTCCTCGAAACTTCGCGAGCGGATTAAAAGTTATCGTTCGGACCAGAACAAAACACATCGTCACGGCGGCGAGGTGGCTGATATCCGGCTTTCGCGGGAAGGGGCCGCCGTCATCGAAGCCGCTGCGGATTATGACCTGGTGATCCGCTGGACGGTTGAAGGGGCGAATGGGACGTTGGCCCACCATCTCCGCCGCGGGACGCTTTCAGCCGATCTGCTCAGCGAACTGCGCGGCGTCTACGCCAAGGAGGAATCGGATGCCCCGTTACTTTGGTCGCTCTCGATCGAACTGCCGACTTCCGACACGCTTCATGCCGGTCAATACGAACAAAAAACGATCCTGGGCGATTACCTCCGGCTCGCACGGCATCATCAACAGCACCCGGAAGAGCCGATCGATCTTGTTCCGCTGGTTCCGTCCGGAATGCTTGATGATCCGATCACCGAAAAGTTGCTCTTACATTCACGGCGTGAAGGGGAAGCGGAAGAGACGACGCCCGTTCAAACGTCCGCCCAAACGGCCACCCAAATGTTTGTCCAAACACCCGCTCAAAAACGCGCCCAGGCGCAGGCCGTCCGCGAAGCCGCTCTCCTGGGACGTGATCTGCTTGGCGGCGACAAACGTTCCCGGTCGGATGCCGCGGGATGGAATCCGGCGGAAGAGTATTGACCTTCAGAGATACTTCGAACGGCGTGACAATCCTCCCGCGAACCATCCCGCGCATAACCGCCTGCCGCTCGAACGACCCGCGTAAATACTTGCATTAACACAAG
>DOMV01000222.1:0-1523 GCA_003509805.1 Planctomycetaceae bacterium | reverse complement strand
CCCGCCGTTCTTCGATTTCCCTGGTTCACCCACTTTCACTCCCTGATGAAAATCACCGCTTTTGACATCACCCGGTTCGGACTTTGGCAACAACTGTCGATGCCGAAATTATCCGAAGGTCTCAACATTTTCTACGGACCGAACGAAGCCGGCAAAACGACATTGCTGGAATTCATGCGATCGCAATTGTACGGTTTCAGGGGGTGTCGGCGTCGCTACGTCGAGTTGCCGAAATTGCATCACCGTTTCGGACCGGCTGCGTCCGCGGGCGAATCCGATGCGACAAACGATGCGAACCGGATGAACCCGCTGGAAGATCGGACGTTGATCGGCCGCTTCGACCGGATCGGCTCGGTTCTCGGCGGCGGGGAAATGATGCTGCATTGCCAGAACGGCATTTTTCACCTTCGCCGGACCTTTGATCCCGCGCTGCCCGAATCGGCGGCGATACGGGAAGACGTCCAGTTGACCGGTCTGGACGGGCAATCGCACGGCGAGCATTTCCTGAACGTCCTCCTCAGCGGCGTCGACGAATCGACCTTCAACAACGTCTTCGCGATCGGTCTCGACGAACTCCAGCGACTCGGGACGCTCGGCGACACGGAGGCGGCCGACCTGCTGTTCCGCTTGAGCATCGGCCTTGACCGGGTTTCGCTCGTCGACGTCATGAAGGAACTGATTCAATCCCGCAACCGCCTGCTCGACCCGAACGGGCCGTTTTATTCCCGAACGCCGCAACGGGAGGAAGAACTCCGGACCGACGAGCGCCGCGGCGCGATCCGCGGAGGATCCCCCTACTCGCCCGAGTGGTCCGCGCCGGAACGGAATGCGGCCGGGACGAACAAACTTCCCCTGATTCCCAAGCTGCTCGAACAACGGGATCACTTGCTTGAGGAAATCGCGGATGCCAGGATCGCGCTGCGGGAATATGCCCGGTTGCTCGGGGAACGTAAACAAACGGACCGGTTGATTGCCGGTCTCGAAGCGGAAATCGCCGCCCATCGAAACGAGGAACGATCGTATGAAATCGCCGGCCAACTGGTCCCCGTTTGGGATCGCCGCGAGGCAATCCGTGAACGGATCACGGCGATGGGAACGGTCGTCCCCGTTCCGGAAGACGTCATGCGCAAACTCGAACAACTCGAAACCGACATGGCGGCCCGGCAGACACGGCTTGCGTCTTCCAAACAGCAGCATGAATTGCTCCGGAAACAAGTCGGGGCTCTCAACGTCAACGAGGTGCTCTGGCGGCTCGCGCCGCGAATCGACGTCCTGCTGGAAGAGGAAAAACGCATTCTCGAAATCGATCGGCAAATCACCCGTTTCGAGCGGGAAATTTCGGCCATCGAGACGGAATTGGCCGAAAAGGAATCCCATATCAAACACGGCCGGCGCCGCTCCGGCGGTCCCGACGCCCTTTCCCGACCGATTCCGAGAAAAGAACATGCCGTCCCGCTCGCCTTGGAATCGCCCGCGTATCGGCAGGCGGAGGAGCCGGACGGTGCGGATCGACCGGATTCGGG
>DOMV01000057.1 GCA_003509805.1 Planctomycetaceae bacterium | reverse complement strand
CGGACGTCTTGGCGGAAACGCTCGTGGACGCCCGGCCTTCTTTCCCGGGAGCCGGTAGCGATGTTTTTCCGCGCACGATTCGAATGACGGTTCCTTCCTCCTCCAACGTATCCGCCGGCGGGAGCAAATCGCCGTTCTGTTGCAATAAGGAACGAATGTTCGCGTGGATCGAATCGGGGGCGAGAACGCAGAGCCGGAACACCCCGGTTTTCAATTCTTTTTTGACGGCGATACAAACATCGACCCGTGAACCGTACAGGTCGCGCAATCGGCTTTCCAGGGAAACGATTCGTTCTCCGCGGCAACGATAAACGACCGGGGTACCCGGCTCCGCAACGTCGGGAATCCCGATCGGCGATTGTCTCGGGATTGCCGGAACGATCTTTTCCCGACCGTCCCGTTCCGTTTGAACGAACCGATTTCCGTGATTCGCGCCGTGATTTACGCCGTGGTTTACATCATGGTTTGCTTCGTGGTTTGCATCGTAGGCAAGCAGGGTTCGGCCTGTTTCGACCGGGGCCGATTGCACCGATAGCGGTACCATCGACGGGGAATCCGCGGCGCGCACCGCCATCGGGTTGGTCGCAAGCGAGGGACGCGACGGCGTCGGGCCGCTCATAGAGCTATCGGGCGTCGGGCCGCCCGGTGGACGTGTGCCGGCGGAACCCGGTGGCAGGAGGCCGACGGTGATTTTCCCCTCATTCGCGTCGATTGCGGGCAAAACGGCGTCTATCGTCGACAACGCCTTGGGTGGTCCCTGTACAAGCAGTTCCCCGCGGGGGAGATCGGTGAGAATGATCGTTTGTTTCTCCAATTCCGCATCCAACACGGCGCGCAACTGGGCTTCCGCGAAATCGGGCCCGATCGTTTTGAGACGATAGGTTTTCGTAAAAATCGGCGACGCCTGGCCACCCGGTATTTGTGCGCCCTGTACCTGCGCGCCCTGTACCTGCGCGCAAAGCGATCCCGTTGAACAGAATGCCAACAGGAAAATCAGATGAACCGAATAACGTTGCATGGCGAACGTACCGTGGAAAACCGGGAACGGCGGACCAGGCGGAAAAACGATCCGTCTTTATTGATCTTCAGGCTGTTTGAAAGGCGTTTTGAAGATATGGAATCACGGGGCGAGCGCGGATCAATCCTTTTCCGCGGGAATCGTAAGAAGAAACACCTTTCCCATCAAGGGCAATTCGGCAAAATGCTTGAATTTTCACGAAAATTGTAATATACTGCGAACGGCGTCGGGCGGCACGTTGTGGGAAGGGGGTTGTGCTCCGGTCCCAGCGTCGCTCCGCGTTTCCGGCGTCCATACGCTTTGTTTCCGGGTTGCGCGTCGGGCATTTTCCGCACGTTTTCCTTTCTTCCTTTCCCTATTATTCCCATGCAATACAGACGATTCGGCGCCAACGGCACCATGGTATCCGCTCTTGGTTTCGGTTGTATGCGTTTCCCGACGACCAATGGAAAACCCGACGGCAAGGTTGATCGTCCCGAGGCGGTCCGGATGCTGCGGCACGCGATCGACGCCGGGGTCAATTACCTCGACACCGCAAAGGTTTACCACGGCGGGACAAGTGAAAAAGTGGTCGGGACCGCCCTGAAAAACGGATATCGTTCGAAAGTGATGGTGGCGACCAAACTTCCCCTTTGGAATGTCCGGTCTCTCCGGGACGCCGATCGGATTCTCGATGAACAGCTTACCGATCTCGGGACCGAATGCGTCGATTATTACCTGTTCCACAATCTCCAGGCCCATTCGTGGCAGAATTGCCGGAAATTGAAGTTGCCCGAGTGGGCGCTCCGGAAAAAAAAGCAAGGGAAGATCGCCCACCTCGGTTTTTCGTTCCACGATTCCCACGCCGTTTTCCTCGATATTCTCAACGGCTTCGATTCCTGGGAATTTTGCCAAATCCAGTATAACTATGTCAACGAAACCGTCCAAGCCGGGACCCGGGGCCTCCATGACGCGGCCTCGAAAGGGCTCCATGTCATCGTCATGGAACCCCTGCTCGGCGGCGTTTTGGCGAATCCGCCGGGCGAGATGGGGCGGTTATGCAAGAAAAACAAATGGAATCCGGTCGATCTCGCATTCCGCTGGCTCTGGGACAAGCCGGAAGTTTCCCTGGCCTTGAGCGGCATGTCGAGCATGAAACAAGTCGAAGCGAATCTCGAAATCGCCGACCGTGGAAAACAGGGCGGCTTGGGCGAAAAAGAGAAAAAGGCGATCGACGAACTTCAGGCCGCTTACAAGAAAGCCTTGCCGATCCGGTGCACGAAATGCGGTTATTGCCTTCCTTGCCCGGCCGGTGTTGATATCCCGACCGCCTTCGAAATGTACAACAATATGACGGCCTTGCCGGAAAACGCTTTCCTGAATAAAACCCTTTATTCGTCACTTCCCCCCGACCGACAGGCGAGCGCTTGCACCCGTTGCGGGGCGTGTGAATCGAAATGCCCGCAGCATCTTCAGATTCGGACTTTGCTGGACAAGGCCCACGCGGTTTTGGCCGAAGTTTGACCGGGTTTTGACCGCGATTTGCGACAGGGTGTCATTCCGGGAGAGGCTCTTCGTTCCTCTTGTCCTTTTTTTCCGGTTTTTCAGTCGCAACGACCGGTTGTTTCGTTTGTTGTTTTGCCGGCGCTTCCGTCGGGGCGCCGTCGAGTTCCTCCATCAGCGCATCGAGCTCGCGATCGTCGGCGATACCCTGGAGCATGGCTGCGCCGCCGTCGAGACGTTGGAGCATCGCCGCGAGCTTTTCCTGCTGAAGCGTTCCCTCGACGGTCGTATCGGCAATATACCGTTCGATTTCGACGATGTCCATGTTCGCGATCAGGGGGCCGACGCCCATTCGCTTGAAAAAATCGGCGTTCGATTTGATGGCGAGAAAACCGTTCACGCTGCGAAGCATTTTTCCGCAATACGTCAACCGGGTCTCAAGGCCGGCAAGCTGACAACGAATATCCTGAATTTTCCGGGCGATCGAACGTTTTTGCAAATCGCTTTCCGCGTTCGCATATTCCGATCGCAGCGTTTTTTCTTCCCGGAACAGCCGGGTCGATTCCGCTTCGAGTTTCTGTTGTTCCTGCTCCATCATGATCCGTTCCCGATTCAGTTCATCGGTCGGGATATCGGCAAGCGTCCTCTTTTTCTTTCCGAGAATACTATCGAAAAAGCCCATTTTATCGTTACTGTCTCCTGTTATACCGTAAACGGCATGATAATCCTCCCGCACACAAAAACGCTTGCCCCTCGAACGATCCGTTTATACCATTACAAAAAAAGAAGTCAGGGCCGAGTGGGCGCGGCAGGCGGATTTGACCAAAATGTCCGTTTTCATCGCGTTTCCAGTATACGTTTGGTGAATTTTCAGGCCGCCGGCAGGACGACGATAAACCGGGAACCGTGTGGTCGAACGGGTTCGACCCAGATCGTTCCACCGAGTTGCTGCATGATCCGCCAGGCTTTCGCAAGACCGAAGCCGAGTCCGCGACCCGCCTGCCGGCCGCTGAAATACGGGCAAAAAATAAGCGGGCGAACATCTTCCGGAATCCCGGGACCGTCGTCTTCCACGGCAAAAAAAGGCCGGTTTTCCGCATCCCGACCGCATGTGACCCGGACCGTTCCACGTCGCATGGATTCCCGCGCGTTTTTGAGCAGCGCCCCCAGCACGACCCGCAACTGCACCGGATCGGAAACGACCGAAAGCTCCGGCGATTCCACGTGCAAAACGAACGTGATGTCGCCTTCCTCGACGAAAGAGCTTTCCGTCCCGACTGCCGATCGAAGCAACGCGACCAACTCGCACGTTTCGACCTCCGGTTGCGGCGGCCGGGCGAAAAGGCGGATGTCGGCGATCATTTCATAAGCTCTGCGGACCTGTGCGATCATGGTTGCCAGGGAGCGGCGCCGCGCCGGATCGTCGCTCTCGCGGAGCATCAGTTGCGCATGACCGTTGATGATCGCGAGCGGATTGTTCAGTTCGTGCCCGATTCCGGCGGCGAATTCGGCCAAGGCGTCGATCTTTTCCCGTTCCAGTCGTTCCGAAAGCGCCGGTGGGAGAGGACCGGAAGAGCAAGGGGCATCGGGAATACAGGAAACATCGGGAACGCAGGGCGACACGAACGGTTTTTCCTTCTCTTGTGTCCGTGTTTCCGGCCCGGCGGCGTTCGCAAACATGGCGTTACCCGTCATTATTGTTCCAGTTTTCTTTTAATTTCAGAATCGCTTCCCTGGTCCGGTCGAGGAATTTTTCCTTGCTTTCTCCCTGTTCGAGCCAAATCGGGGGGCCGAACACGACCCGGGAAAGCATGAGGACCGGCAACGTCCGGCCGCGCGGCAGGATCCGGTTCATGTTGTCGAGGCAAACCGGGATCAGTTCGAGATCGGGGCGTTTTTTCGCGAGATAATACAATCCGCTTTTGAAGGGACCGACTTCTTCTCCCTCCGAACGGCCCCCTTCGGGGAACATGATGATCGAAAACCGCTCTTCCATTTCATCCATCATGACCTTGACCGGCGTGTTTTTGATACTGATGTTTTCCCGGTCGATCAGGATCGCGTTGAACACGTTTTTCGAAATATGGCGGCGAACCGGTCCGGCGTCCCAATAATCTTTCGCGGCGACCATCCGGGTCCGTTCCCGAATATCCGCGGGCAGCGACGCCCAGACCACCAGCGCATCCAGGTGCGAGGTGTGGTTGGCGAAGTAAACCCGCTGGCACGTATCCGGCGCGCAGTCGACCCATCGGACACTCGCCCCGGTCAGGATTTTCGTCAACAGGATGAACAGGTGTCGGACGACGGCGTTAAGCATGAAGGAGAACCGGGAGGAACGCCTGAAAGGCCGGGAAAGTCTTCGGTGGTTTTGTTTGACCGAGCATCAACACCGGTTTAGACCAAAGCCGGTTGGGTTTTCCGTCCGGCCGCCCTCCTGGAGACCACACGGTCCTCCGGAAGACGGGCTTCCTGAATGTCGGCTTCGGGGAATTCCAACGGTTTCCAGTATACCATGATTCCCCCTTTCTTTTCAAGGCGCCTTTTCAAGTCGTCTTTTCCAGCGGTCTTTTCACGCCGTTCGGCGGACCGGGGACAGACCGGTTTTCCCGGACACAAACGTTTTGGGAGAGTTCCCCGCGCCGTATCGTCGCCGGCGGGACGGAAAAATGCGAATGCCCGAATGTCCCGCACGCGGAAGAATGCCCGGGACCGTGATGCCTCGGTCGCGATTCCGGCGTGTTTCAACCGACGCGGATCATGGTCATTACGGCGTCGCGGACACGACGGGGCAGGGTCGGCCAAACGTCGATCAGGCATAAAAGATTCGGGTCGGCGTAATTCTCTTCCGGGTCGCGTCGTCGCGTTTTCGGCGGATCGGAAAGGTCGATGTCGCCGTCCGCCAACCGAATGATAGGCAACGTGATCCCCGACATATCCGAAGCGTCTTGCATCGTCGTACGCTTTTTCAACCGGCTTTTTTCCGCGGCGAGACCGATCGTGCGCATTTTGACACGGTCTTTCCGGGAAAGGCCGCAGGCCGATTGCTCGAAGGCGTGCGCCAGAACCCGGTCGTCCGGAGCCGGACCATTCGGAACCAAACCGTTCCGCAACGGGTCGGCATTCAAAAAACCATCGGGAAACGGCAGGGAATCGCCCATTCCGTTCGTCCGCGGATCCCGTTTCGACACGCCTTGACACGCAGTATCTTGACACGAGGCATCTTGACATGACGCATCACGGAACGACGTGTCTCGAAACGACATTGCGCAAACCGTCTCTTTTGCCGAAACCGTCCCTTTTGATCGGGCGTTTTCAGGCCGGTCGAGGCCGGAATCGCTCTTTCTTGCCACGGCTCCGCGAAACGCCGCCGACGGTCTGACTATCGGCTTGGCGTGTTGGGAACCGACGACCAATGAACTTCCTGAAGCCCCCGATGCCCGACCACTGCCGGTAGGGTGGAAAGCGCGGTGTTCATTGGCAAAGAAATGAGCGATTCCTTCCTCCCGGTACGATTCGAAGGAAATCGAAACGGCGGGATCGATCTTCGAGGTCGCCGTGTTTGTCACAGTGTCCGTCGCATCGCTCGTCGCAACGACGTCTTCCACCGGTACGGCGGTCTCCGTCGGCTCTTCAAGCGGTTCTCCGACGCACGACACCGCGGGATGCACGAGCCCCTCCCCGGCACACGGGGAACCGGTCCGGGAATCAAGCGGGGAATCATTTTGGTCTTTTGAAGAAACGGCCATGTCTGCCACAACCATGTCTGCCACAACCATGTCTGCCACAACCATGTCTGCCACAACCATGTCTGCCACAACCGTTTCGGCCACCACCGTTTCTTCCGGCCTCTCCAGGGACGTCGCTTCCCCGGTTCCGCACCGCAGGGCGGGAAAATCGCCCACGCCCGGCACACCCGCGCCTTTGCACAAATCCGGTTGTGTGGAAAAAACGTTCATGGGAACCTCCGAATCGGGAAAACCCGCGCCACAATGCCCGACGGTGAACGGTCAATCATCCTCAAGCCGCGTCGCTTTTCATTTCGGCCCAAGTCCGTTTGTAATGAAGGGCTTCAAGCAGTTCAGTCAACGTAAGGGTACGATTTTCCAGCTCAAGCGGGATCTCCATCCCGGGGTCGCATACCAGATCGACCGTGCCGTCTTCACCGACCAACTCATCGAACTCGCGAAGCAGACCGTCCTGAACCGCCTGGCGGACCAGGTGTCCGCGGGTCGCCGATACTTCGTTCGCCCGTTCACCCAAGCTGTCCGCGGCACGCTTTGCCAAGGCGGGAAGATACTCGCTTGCGATCTCGATGAGCCTGGGGGTATAAACTTTGACTTGCATCTCTTTCACTCCTAAATGGTACGAACAACCCTGTTCTCCGGAAGGTCGGCCTCAAGGTGGCGAAAGACATCGCCTATTTTCCCGTTCGGGACCGATCGTTTTTTCGTGAAAGAACCCGTCGTGTTCAAAAAGAGTTCTTCCCTCGTGGAGTTCTTATCGGCAAGCCGGTTGTATCGATTTCAGCGTTTTTTCATTTTTTTTGATCTTTCACAGCATTATCGATAATCCGGTTATACTGTAAACGGCATGATAATCCTCNNCCGCTCGAACGATCCGCGTAAACCATTGCATTAACAAAAGTTGAATTGAGTGGGTGCGGCAGGCGGACTGGACCAAATGTCCGTTTTCATCGCGTTTCCAGTATATCCGGGGAATACCTTGCCGGTTCGTGACGCACCATTCCCCTTGACGGACAAATTGCCGGACAACGTGCCGGACAACGTGTCGGATGCCCGCGTGTTCCGGTTGTGCGGATTGCAACGTCTTTAGGGATACAGGGGAAAGTTCCAAACATTTTGATAATCGGATATGAGTGACAATAAATGTATTTCCGGGGATGAACTGCCCGAAGAACCAAGGGGCCGGGGTTTCCCGGGTCAGCCTGTTTGGCGCGATTTTTTGGACGCCTTCCCAAGCGTCCCAATTCTCCTTGACGTGAGCAATGGAGATCAATGTCTATGGATGGACGACAACCGTATCATTTTCTTTTTTTGCGGTCGATCATCGGCTGGACAGGCATGTTCATGCTCTTGGTTTCGTTGTCGGGCTGCGTCTCGTGGACCGCGTTATGGGACCCGAAACCGGCGGGCGTTCCCCCGTTCCGGGACGTCGGGAATGAGCTTTCCAAATCCTCTTTGCCGAAATACTTCCTGGAAGCTCCGGATGTCATCACGGTCGACGCGGTCCACTTGGTTCCCCGCGCGCCCTACATCCTCCGCGTTTTCGATCACGTGGCCCTCGACGTCGAGGGGACTTTCGACGAACCGATCAGAGCGGTTTACGTCGTCGAACCGGGCGGCAAAATCAATCTCGGTCCGACGTACGGTCAAATTGCCGTCGCGGGGGTTTCAATGGACGATCTGCCGAAAATCGTCGAGGAACACCTGAAATACGGGGCGATCCGGCAAACGCTCCGCGATCCGAAAGTATCGGCGAGGTTGGCCGAAATGGGGGCGATTCAGCAGATCGGCGGCGAACACATGATCGGGCCGGACGGGTACATCACACTCGGTTCCTACGGCCGGGTCTACGTCAACGGTCTTACCGTGGACGAATGCCGTGAAGCGATCGAATTCCATCTCTCCAAAGCACTTGAACATCCGCAAATCGCCGTTGACATCCGCAGTTACAACAGCAAGGATTATTACGTCATTTATCAGTCGCACGCCAACCAGGAAATGGTCGTCGCCTTTCCCTATACCGGAAATGAAACGGTCCTGAAGGCGATTGCGAATATGAACGGGTTGGCGCCGAACAATTCCAAGCGGATCTGGGTCGCCCGGCCGGTCAGCAATTCGAACAAACCGGTGATTCTCCCGGTCGACTGGAACGCCGTAACCGCTTACGCCGCCCCGCAAACCAATTACCACCTGCTCCCGGGCGACCGGGTTTACGTCGTCGAAGATCGCTGGGTCGCCATCGACGGATTGATGGCCCGTTGGTTCGGCCCGCTTACCCGGGTCATGGGCGCGTCGCTCGTAACCTCGGGCGCGGTAACGGGTTGGCAAGACGTCCAGGCCGGGGGAACCAATTATCGTTGATCGTACTTATCGGTGACCACACGGATTATTGTTGCCCCCATTTGACATCGACGCTTCGGTTCGGTATAATTGATAATGGGGGTGGTTCCCGCATTCCCGGCGGGCGCGGTTCCGATTTCCGAAACAAGCGGAAGGAGACGATTTCATGTACACCATGATATTCGGCGTTCGGTATGTTTTTTGCGGCCGTCCGGCAATTCCCGGGTTGGTTCTTTCAGGCATGCTGGCGTTTGCGGTTTGCTCCGAAACGGCGTCTGCACAATATGTTCCGCCTCCGCCAATCAGTCCGTGGGTCATGATGAACAACCGCAGCAACAGCCCAGTCAGTAATTTTTTCAATTACGTTCAGCCGCAGATTCAAATGGGACAGGCGCTGCAAACCCAAGGGGTGCAACTCCGGCAAACCCAATCGGCGACGATGCAGTTGGAGAAGCAACTATCCAGCGGAGAAATCAAGCTTCGGGCTCCCGGGGCCGCCGGACCTTCCACCGGAGCGAGAGGGTGTGCCGGTTTTCGCCAAATGAGTCCTTGGTACAGCGGCATCTCGAATGATCCGACGCCGCGGGAAACCCGGAAATTCCGCTGATCCCGACGCTTTTGGCGCGTTTCCAGCCTATCCCAGGAAATCCGTGATCTTGTAAAGGCTCCGAAACGGATATCCTTTCGCATTAAAGGCTTCGGCGCCGCCTTCCATGCGATCGATGATGGCAATCACGCCGACGACGCTCATTCCTGCCGCCTCGACTTTTTCAATCGCCTCCAGGGAGCTGCCGCCCGTGGTAACGACGTCTTCGACGATGACGACGCGGTCCCCGGGCTTGACCGGCCCTTCGATAAATTGATCGGTCCCGTGGCCTTTGCTCTGCTTGCGGACCATGAAGCCCTTGAGCGGAACACCGCGCACGGAAGCCATGGTAATCACCGCAGCCGTAATTGGATCGGCACCGATGGACATTCCGCCGACAGCCTGAATATCCCGGGTTGTTTCTTCGGCAAGAATGAGGTCCAGTATCCCGTCTCCGACCAGCCGGGCACCTTCGCTGTCAAGCGTAACTTGTTTGCCATCAAGGTAATACGTGGCCCTTTTTCCGGAGGCAAGAATAAAGTCGCCGAATTTGAGCGATTTTTCACGAATCAGTTCCCTAAGTGACATGGGCAAGAAAAAAGAAAGTGGGGCCAAAACGAACGGTTCCTCATCATCCGATTATACCAAAACCGGTTGAGTTTTTCGTCCAGCCGACCGTTTTATACTCGAAACGCGATGAAAACGAACATGTGGTCAAGTCTGCCTGCCGCACTCACTCTCCTCTAACTTCTGTTTGTATAATGACATAAACGGATCGGCAGGCGATTATTCGCGGGAGGATTATCAGGCCGTTTACGGTATAAGTTTGCCGTCCCTATTCCGCTGTTCACATTCTTCTATCGTTTCACCAAACCGCCCGGTTTGGCGACAATCGATTGAATAGCCGCATCCATTTGGGACACAAGTTGGTCGGGACTTTGTTTTCCCGCAACCCGCTTGAGCAGCACCCCGTGCGGGCTCATGAATTGAATCGTCGGAAATCCTTTGATGCCAAATTCTTTACACAGCTCCGGCATACCGCTTGAATCGATTTGGACGCAAATAAACCGCTCGGCCAGCCGCTTGACCTCGTTATCGCTGAACGTATCGCTAAGCATCCGGCCACTGTAAACACAGTTCGGTGAGGAAAAAAACAACATCAGCGGCTTATTCTCTTCCCGCGCCGCTTGTCGGGCCTTCCGATAATCATAATGAAAACGGATCGCACTCCCTTCAATTGGCGCAGATTTCTCAAAGTCTTTATGCTGCGCAGCATCGCCCCCCTGGTTTTCCGGCGCATTTTGCGCAAAGTCCGACCAATTGCAACCGCCGGCAATCGCCAGTGTCAGCAGAGCCGCCAAACCCAGGTGTAACACCCGCAAAAATGTGTTCCAACAAAGAATTCTCAACGGTAGCTTCCTCAAAATGACCACCTCAAACCCAGGCCAAACAGGGCTGGCAAACCTCTCATTTAGCCTAGAGCATCTTTTTTTACAGCAGGGAACGACCTACCCCCGAATCACTTATCGTTCCTTAAACGTTCAAACTTGAAACGGTTCGAAAAGTATTGCCGTTGTTTTTCGGTGAAGAAAACCGGCGGCTACCCCGCTCGGCACGGTGTTGATGCGCGGGTGGCTGTGCCGCTCTGCTAAACTTTTCACAAAACCCGAAAACGAACGCGCGGGAAACATCCCTGATAGAACATAACATGCCCAGAGGAGTATCGCCGTTCCATAAAAATTTCACTCTGGATTTTTTTTGAATTATCGGCTAGAGTCTCGCGATTCTGCCGAATACTCCGAATCGTAGGCTTCGGACAATTTCAACAGCCTTCCGTGCATCATGAACGACGCCATACAAAACATCCTCGGAATTCTCCGGACCGGTCGCGTCCAGGAGCTTTTATTTCCGGTCGGGATCGCGGCGTCCGTCCTCGTCTTGATATGTCCCCTCGATCCCCATTTCGTCGACGTGCTCCTCTCGATCAATATCGCGTTGAGCGTCGTCATTCTCTTGACGACCATTTTCGTCAACAAACCGCTCGATTTCAATATTTTCCCCTCGATCCTGCTCGCGATCACCCTGTTCCGCCTCGTTTTGAGCGTCGC
The DNA here is from genome assembly GCA_003509805.1 of Planctomycetaceae bacterium. GTDB lineage: Bacteria > Planctomycetota > Planctomycetia > Pirellulales > Thermoguttaceae > UBA8133. Next base: position 7,585 of record DOMV01000057.1, on the reverse strand, counting down.
GACGACACGCCTGATCCTCGCCAACGCAGGGGAACTCGGCATGCAGGCGGCCGGCTCCGTCATTCAAAGCTTTAGCGAATTCGTCGCCGGGGAAAGCATCGTCATCGGACTCATCATCTTTACGATCATCGTCGTCATCCAGTTCATCGTCATCACCAAGGGAGCGACCCGGGTCAGCGAAGTCGCGGCACGTTTCACCCTTGATGCGATGCCGGGCCGCCAGATGGCCATCGACGCCGACCTGAACGCCGGAATCATCGATGAGCGGGAAGCCCAGCGACGCCGGATGGAAATCACCGAACAGGCCGACTTTTTCGGGGCCATGGACGGGGCCAGCAAATTCGTCCGCGGCGACGCGATCGCCTCGATCGTGATCACGCTGGTCAACATCATCGGCGGTTTGGTCATCGGGATGATCGAACACGGAATGCCCCTGGTCACCGCCCTCTCGTTGTATACCCGGCTGACGATCGGCGACGGCCTGGTCAATCAGGTTCCGGCCTTTTTGATTTCCGTGGCCACCGGCATGTTGGTGACGCGCAGCAGCCAGGGTTCGAACCTGCCGGCCCAGGTCATCACGCAAATGCTCGCCCGGCCGGTCGTCCTGATTATGTCCGGCATGTTCCTCTCCCTGCTGACGCTCACGTCGTTGCCGAAACTTCCGCTCCTGAGCATCAGCGTCTGCTGCTTCGGGATGGCCTATCTCGGTACGAAAGCCAAGGGAAAAGTCAAGGCGAAGGAAATAGCGAGGCAGGTCGAGGAGGAAAAGGCGGCCCAGGCGAAACCCGAGGAACGGATCGAGGATTATTTGACGATCGACCCGATGGAGCTCGAAATCGGCGTCGGCCTCATCCCGCTCGCCGATCCGGGAAAGGGAGGCGACCTGCTCGACCGCGTTCACCGCATCCGCCAGAATATCGCGTCGGAAATCGGCATCCTGTTGCCGCGTGTCCGTATTCGGGACAGTTTTCAACTCGACCAGATTCAATACCGGATCAAAATCGCGAACATGCCCGTCGCCGTCGGCGTGATCCAGCCGGACATGTACCTTGCCATGGACGGCGGAAACGTCGTCAGCCCGGTCCAGGGAATCGAGACGATCGACCCCGCCTTCGGGACGCCGGCGCTCTGGATCGACGAATCGACGAAAGATCACGCGGAACTCTACGGCTACACGGTCGTCGAGCCGGGCGCGGTGATCGCGACCCATTTGACGGAGGTTATCCGGAAACACGCCGACGAACTGCTGACCCGCGACGCGACGCAGCACTTGCTCGACGAATTGAAAACAAATACGCCGGCGGTCGTCGACGAACTGGTGCCCAACGTGCTCAAGCTCGCGCAGGTGCAACAGATACTGCAACTGTTGCTCAAGGAACAGGTCCCGATCCGTCAACTCGGAACGATCCTCGAAACGCTCGGCGATTACGGACATCGGACGAAAGACCCGATCCTGCTCGGGGAATACGTCCGCCAGCGGCTCGGCCGGACCATTTCGAGTCGGTACCGCGATTCCGAAGGAACGCTCAACGTCGTCATGTTCGATCCCGGCCTGGAAGACCAGATCCGCGGCGGTTTCGAATGGACGGAACAGGGCATTTACATCCGCATCTCCCCCCATGCGATCGACCACTTGTGCAACCGGATCGTCCAGGAAGTGGAGAAGCTGAACCAGTTGAACCTGCCGCTCGTCGTGCTGGTCAACCCGCAGATCAGGCCCGTGTTGCGGCAGATGACCGCTTCGCGCATCCCGCAGTTGGTGGTCCTCTGCTACAACGAAATCACCCAAGACACCCGAATCAACTCCATCGGCATGGTCACCTTGTAAACCGAAGGCCGTCGTACCAAAATCAGTACCATGAAACGCACGTTACATGTCCCGCTCGTACCGATCCTGCTCGCATTGACGTTTTTTCCAGTCGGCTGCATCCTGCCCGGCAAGCATGACTCCTCCGCGCCGCCGCCGGATGCGGCCGAGGTTACCCGGGAGAAACTCGAACACACCAAAAAACTCATTGCCGAATACAATGCCGGACACGGGCATTTTCCGAAATCGATGTCCGACCTCTCCTGGGTCAACGGCGGTGAGAAGTTCGAGGATGCCTGGGGAAACGAAATCGGTTATTCCGTCAGCCGCGACAAGACGGTCCGGCTCTGGAGCTTCGGGGCCGACAAGGAACTCGGCGGAACGGGTGACAACGCGGACCTTTTTATCACGTTCAACGTTCTCGACGTCACGCCGTCCATGGCCGAAAAAGCCGCCGCCCCGAAAAAGCGTTGGCTTTGAAACAGCCGCTTTGAAGCGGCGGCGCTGCTTTCGCCGGATTTTTACGTCGCGTGATTTTTAAGACGGGGGGTCCGTTGACCTGCGCGACACCCTTGATTCTAATGGGGAGCGGCTGTGCGTGGGTATCTTCGATGCACCGGCTATACTGGAAACGCGATGAAAACGAACATTTGATCAAGTCCGCCTGCCGCACTCACTCGCCCTTAACTTCTTTTTGTGCAATAACATAAACGACTCGTTCGAGCGGCAGGCGATTGTGCGCGGGAACAGTTTCAGGCCGTTTACGGTATAAACGAACTTCGGCAGAAAACAGTAATCATGCAGAATTACGAGAACCCGCTGATCGGGCGATACGCTTCGCCGGAAATGTGTGCCCTGTGGGGGCCGCAACGGAAATTTTCAACCTGGCGACGGCTCTGGGTCGCGCTTGCCGAAGCGGAAAAAGAACTCGGCTTGCCGATTTCCGCCCGCCAGATCGATGAAATGAAGGAGCATCTCGACGACATCGATTTCGAGTCGGCTGCGCAACATGAAAAACGGCTTCGGCATGACGTGATGGCGCATGTGCATACCTTCGGCGACGTTTGCCCGGATGCACGGCCCGTCATCCACCTCGGCGCGACGAGTTGTTTCGTCACCGACAACACCGACGCGATCCTGTTGCGCGAAGGGCTCGCGATGCTGCGCGACCGGCTCGTCCGCGTTATCGACCGGCTCGGCCGGTTTGCGCAAGAATACCGCGACCTTCCCTGCTTGGCGTTCACACACCTTCAGCCTGCGCAACCGACGACGGTCGGCAAACGCGCCTGCCTCTGGGCCTATGACCTCGTCCTTGACCTGGCGGAACTGGAACATCGGATCGGAACGGTCCGTACCCTGGGAAACAAGGGAACGACCGGAACCCAAGCGAGTTTTTTGAAATTGTTCGACGGCGATCATGGCAAGGTCCGGGAACTCGAACGGCGCTTTTGCGAAAAAATCGGATTCGCCGAATCGTTCGCCGTGACCGGGCAAACGTACCCGCGCAAGATGGATTCCCAGATTCTCGACGTTCTTTCGGGGATCGCGCAGAGCGCCCATAAGTTCGGGACCGATCTTCGCATTCTCGCCCATCGCAAGGAAATGGAGGAGCCGTTCGAGAAGGGCCAGATCGGTTCCTCCGCCATGGCGTACAAGCGCAATCCGATGCGGAGCGAACGGATTTGTTCCCTGGCCCGTTTCGTGATGTCGCTCCCGGCCAATGCGGCGGCAACGCTCGCGACTCAATGGATGGAACGGACGCTCGACGACAGCGCGAACCGGCGTTTAACGCTTCCCCAAGCCTTTCTCGCGGTCGACGCCCTCCTGATCCTGTACCGGAACGTCGCGGAAGGAATGGTCGTTTACCCCAACGTCATCGCGCGAAATCTGGCTGCCGAACTGCCGTTCATGGCCACGGAAAACATCCTCATGGCGGCCGTCGAGGCGGGCGGAGACCGGCAACACCTTCACGAAGTGATCCGTGTTCATTCCCAGGCCGCCGCGGCGGTTGTCAAACAGGAGGGGGGGGAAAACGACCTGCTGGACCGTTTGCGAAACGATCCCGCTTTCGAGGCCGTCAGGATCGACGCCGAAATGGAGCCGGCCCGCTTTGTCGGCCGAGCCCCGGAACAAGTCGATGAATTCCTACTCGAACACATCGAACCGCTTCGACGCACTCACGCCGGGGCGCTCGATACCGCGCTCGACACCGATGCCGAACTCCGCGTCTGAAGCCGCGGTTGAGTCCGTTCACGGTTTGGCCGACTCGTTCGTACTTTTTTTCGATTCGGTCTTCGGCTCGGCTTTCAATTCGGTCTTCGAATCGCCCGTGGAAGCGTCCGGTTTCGACGATTTCGCGCCTTTTGACGCCTCGGCGTCTTTTTGATACGATTCGCTCCGATAATCCGTCTGGTAAAACCCGGACCCTTTGAACACGATCGCGGCCCCTCCGCTGATTTGACGCTGGAGCTTGTTTTTCTTGCACGCCGGGCATTTTTTCAGCGGCTCGTCCGTGATGTACTGGAACTCTTCAAGGCGGTGTCCGCAAGCGGAACATCGATATTCGTATGTGGGCATGGCGCGGAATCGACGATTGACGGATTGATTGACGGTGAGCGAAGGAAGACCGATAATGGACCGATAGACCACCCGGGTATTGTCAACCGTACATCGTCCATTGTCAACCGCCTCTCTTGGAAATTGCCGCCGACCGCCCGTTGTCCCGCTTGCCTTCGTATACCGTAACACCTCTCTATGTCAAACGTTATGTCGAACATTATTTCGAGCACCGCGCCGTTTCTGCTCGGATTGCTCTTGTTGCTCGGCGGATGCGATGAGTTCGGAGTGTCGCCGTACCATGCTCCAGGGCACGTCCAACCATCCGGTCCCGCATTCACGGAAAAAACAACGACCGGCTCTTCCGTTGCGGATTCCGCCGCGAAACCGAATAATGCCGCAAACAACGCCGTGAAAATCGATCTCGGCGTCCTGGATACGCAACCTGTGGGAGAAAAACCGGGCCCGGCACAATCTGATCCGGCACGAGCGGAGTCGGGCGAGGTCGGCGACGATGCGACGTTCGATCCCCGTTCCCTCCTGCCTGAATTACCGCCTGAACAGGAGGACGGGAAGGAATCCCTCGCCGTCCAAAAAGATCGGGACGAGAAGCGGGAAGGGGAAAGCGGTTCCTTGTTTTCGTCCATGAGCGAAGAAGATCGGTTGGCTGCCCAGCGGGAAGTCGAACGTCTGATCGCCGAAGAGCGGGCGGCCCAGGAAGCTCAATTTGCCCGGGAAACCGCCGCCCCACCGCTCGTCGACGAGCCTGACAAACTGGTCCCGATCGTGCCGGACGGTCGGGTCTGGATCACCCCCGATTCGAAAAGCCTTGTTCTCATCGGCATCGTTTCCCTTCGGGAAGGACCGTTGGAACTGTTCGCCTGCCGCCGTCATAGCAAGGAATACGAGTCGATTGTCGCCGTCGGTGTGAAGCCGAACATCATTCACGCCGCCTTGATCGCCGTGGGGGCCGAGGCGGGCAGGCCGGTCGAGTTTTATCCGGAATTTGTTCCACCGAGCGGGGATGCCGTCGAAATTCGCGTTCGCTGGAGGGATGACGCGGGCAAAATCAAGGAATGTCTCGCCCAGGAATGGGTCGCCCAGGTCGGTGAAACGATCGACGTGCCCCGGCCGGACGGCACGGTCGCGAAAGAGCCAAAACCGATGCAGAGCCATTGGGTGTTCACGGGCAGCATGACGTACAAGGACGATCACGGCGGGAACCGGTATTTGGCCGATGAAACCGGCGAGTTGATCGGCCTGTCCAATTTCGTCGGCGCCATTCTCGACGTGCCGATCAAAAGCAGCGACCGAAACGACAGCCTTTCCTTTGAGCCGCATACCGCGCACATCCCGGAACTCGGAACGGCGGTGACACTGATCCTGACCCCCTTGAAGACGGAAAAAGTCGCCGAGCAAACGACAGGCGGGCTGACAAACGAGTCGCCAAACAGGCCGCAAACGCCTGAAATAACGACCGGGAACGCGGTGCATGAAACACCGCCTTACTGATCTGTGCAACAATTTCGAACACCGCGCGGCACCGTGACCGGAAAACAGCCTACATCGACCAACCGTCGTGCAGGACGGCTTCCTTGTGGATGCAGACGACGCCGTCTTTAATCAGTCCGACGCCCGGCAATTCCTTATCGGCCGGTGTTCCTGTGTGCGCCAGGAAAACGCGGTCGCCGATCCGGCAATTCTTATCGATAATCGCGTTTTCGATCACGGAATAAGCCCCGATGCCCATCGGCGGCCGACCGAGCGCGGCATTTTCCTTCCATTCCGCTTCCGTTTCCTCGTAGTCGAGTCCCATGATGATCGAATTGCTGATCGACGCGCCTTTTTCGATCCGGCAACGGCAGCCGATGATGCAGTTGTCAATGACCGCGCCTTCGGCGATTTGGCAACCGTCGGCAATCAGGCTTCCGCGAATCGTCGCCCCGTCGACCCGGCTCGGGGGCAGAAAGCGAGGTTCCGTAAAGGTCGGCCATTCGGGCGAAGAGAGAACGAACGGCGGATTCGGCCGGGCCATCGCCAAATTCGCTTCAAAAAACGAACGGATCGTCCCGATATCCTCCCAATAACCGTCGAAAAGATGGAGATGGACCTTCTTCGTGCGGATCGTCGCCGGAAAAACCTCCTTCCCGAAATCCTTGTAGGCCGTTTTTTCAAGCGCGTCGATCAACGTTTCCTTGTTGAAGAGGTAAATGCCCATGCTGGCAAGGCAATCGCGTCCTTTCGAGGGAATGCCCTGTGCGTCGATCCACGCCGGGTCGGTGCGCACATGGTCGATTTCCTCGTCTGTTTGCGGTTTTTCGAGAAATCCGACGACGTTGCCCGCCTCGTCGAGCCGCATGATACCCAACGCCGTGGCCGTCTCCCGATCGACGGGCAGTCCGGCGATGGAAACGTCGGCCCCGGCTTTTTTATGATTTTCCAGCATTTCCGCGAAATTCATCCGGTACAACTGGTCGCCGGAAAGAATCAGGACGTATTCGATGTTGCGCTGCCGGATGAAATTGAAATTCTGCCGGACCGCGTCGGCGGTTCCCTGGTACCAGCCCGCCGTGCTGTCCATCGTCTGCTGCGCGGCCAGGATTTCCGCGAAGCCGCCCCCGAACGGATCGAATGAAAAGGAATGCAGGTGGTGGTGCAGGCTGACGGAATTGAATTGCGTCAGGACGTAAATCTGGTCGAGACCGCTGTTGATGCAATTGGAAAGCGGGATATCGATGAGGCGGTATTTCCCCCCGATCGGGACCGCCGGTTTGGCCCGCATTTTGGTCAACGGATAGAGCCGGGTTCCCTGTCCTCCTCCGAGGATCAACACGACGACGTTTTTCATGAAATGGTTCCGACGATAAACTGGGGTTGTGAACTGGGACTGTGGTCTTCGTTCGCGCGAACGGGAGTCCCTACTCCTGCCACCTCCTGTCATTCTACCACATAAAACAGGGAAAGACGATAACGAATTTCCCATTTTTGTATCGAAGCCGGTCGCGAGAGCGGTTCTTCACGGGCCGGAAATTGTATTCCCGGGCGGTTTGCCAAAACAGGTGAATTATACCGTTTTTTTCGTTTTTTAGGATTTTATGCACTGAACCGGGGGTGCATGGCCGATAATGACGAATGGTTTTGTGGAGTCGTTTTTCGCCTGTCAATTTGGAGGAAACAAGTAATATACCGAAGCCGGTTGAGTCGTTGATAAACACAGCCCGT
>DOMV01000029.1:15404-16859 GCA_003509805.1 Planctomycetaceae bacterium | reverse complement strand
GAACAGCCCGCGGCAACGGAAGAGCAGCCGGCGGAACAACCTGCGGCGCCGGATTTTCAGGTTCCCGCTTCGCCGTTCAGTGTCGATAGCGACGTTCCTGAAGAGGCGAAACCGTTTACAGCGGCCACTGATTCGCAGTCGGCCGATTCGAAGCCGACCGAAACGGATAGGAAAGCCGATTCCGAAGAACCTCAACAACCGAAAAACTGGAAAGATAACGGTTGGGTCATTCTCGGAACGTTTTTCGGGGTGATTATCCTTTCGTTCGCATTGGCCCAATTTCTTTCGGGATATTGGCGGATGCCCGATCACGCATTTCGTTTTTTCGCGCTGCTTGTTTGTTTGATCGGTTCCGCGGCGGCGACGTATCTCGGATGGCATAAAATGACTCTCGGCATCGATTTGCGCGGCGGCGTCGTTTTGATTTACGATGTTTCTGCGCCGAATCTCGAAGGCGGAAAAGAAGGGGTGGCCGGCGATCAGCCGGTCAAGGATGAAACGATGGACGCTCTTATTTCCGCGGTTGCCCGGCGTATCAACCCCGGCGGCGTCAAGGAAATCTCGATCCAGAAAATGGGTTCCCGCCACAAGCAGTTGAAAGTCATTATTCCGGAAGCCGAGGACACGGAAGTCGCCCGGATCGAGCAGGTAATCAGCGAATCCGGGGCGCTCACTTTCCGAATCCTCGCTTCCCGTCTTTTCGATCGCGACTCCGCGGTCATCGAACTGGCGGATAAGGAACCGGGACGGCAGGTTCGCAACGCGGAAGGAACCCTGCTTGCCGAATGGACCCCGGTCGACGAGGAGGAACGCCGCGACTTTGATACGAATACCACGATCGTCAAACGGGAACGCCGGGGACGGCTCGAAGTGCTCGCCCTCTATAACGACGACTGTGACGTGACGGGCGAATACCTGATTCCCGGCGGGATCGGCCAAACGATTCACAAAAACGAACCGGCGGTTTCTTTCGCATTCAACCAAGCGGGCGCAAACAAGTTCGGTCGTCTGACCGGAGCGAACCTGCCCCAGGCGGGTCAGTCGGGCATCCAGCGACAACTGGGAATCATCATGAACGATTCGCTCTATTCCGCGCCCAGGATTGATTCGCGAATCACCGATCGCGGCGTGATTACGTTCGGACTCAGGGATACGCCCGCGGAACGCCAGAAGTTGATCCGGGATATCCAGGACTTGATAAACGTCCTCAATTCCGGGAGCCTGCCCGCGAAATTGGGCGAGAAACCGGTGAGTCGTCAACTGACCGGCGCCACGCTCGGTGAAGACACGATCAGCAAAGGACAATTCGCGATGATTTGTGCCGCGCTCTCGGTCGGGGCGTTCATGATCGTCTATTATCACGGTCTCGGCCTCATCGCCTGTTTTTGCGTGCTCATGAACCTGATGATGATCATGGCCGTGATGCTTGCCGTCCGGGCCGCCTTCACCTTGCCG
>DOMV01000029.1:2814-15363 GCA_003509805.1 Planctomycetaceae bacterium | reverse complement strand
GGAATTCGCGACGGGCTCGTCCATGAAAATGGCGATTCGCAACGCATTCGGTCGCGCCACCTCGGCAATCGTCGACTCGAACCTGACCTCGATCATCACCGGCGTCATTCTCTACGCGGTCGGTTCGGAGCAGGTGAAAGGTTTCGCCGTCACCTTGGTGCTCGGCGTGGGTTTCTGCATGTATACCGCGATTTATTGCAGCCGGACAGTCATGGATGTGATCGAAAAGAATCGCTGGGTTTCGCGGTTCACGATGTTGCGGCTGATGACCCGGACGAGCATCGACTTTATCGGTGCCGGCAAGATCGCCGTCCTTGTCTCCTGCCTGCTGATCCTGGTCGGTGCGGCAGGCGTCGTGGCTCGCGGAAAGGGTATTTTCGGGATCGATTTCGGGGGCGGTGTCGGGATCGAAGCCGTTTTCAAAACCTCGCAATCGATCGACACGGTACGTTCCACGCTGAACTCGCTCGAACTCGACGATCTCGGCGTGAGCAACCTGAGTTTGTTGCCGGAATCCGCCGAGAAAGAATCGAGGGAAACCGGGATCAAGGTCGCCCCGAACACGCATTTTATGATTACGACATCGACGCCCCACCAGGATGAGATCGATGCGGAAACCTACCTGCGGATCGTGACGGGAAAGATCAAGGAGGCTTTCAAGGATTCGCTTGTCTATAACAAACTGGACTATACTTTCCTGGAAAAGGCGGCCGATTCGAACGAAGGCACTACGAATGCGGACGCCGCGAGCACGACCGTTGTGAACCCACAAGCCCTGGATGTTTCCCTTGTGATTTGCCCGAGCATGACCGAGGCGGCGCTCCGGAGCGCGATCGACGGCCGGTGGCAACGTCTGGTCGACGAACAGAAACTGTCCGGCGATTTCCGTTATACCTTGAAAAGCGTCAAGGAAGGCGTCCTCGCTTCCAACGGGGCGTCGATTCTATGGACGTTTTCCACGACAACCGCGTCGCGTGAACAGGTCGAGACCGTGCTCGGTTTGATGAAATCGGAAATGGATGCGTCGCCGTATTTCCCCAGCTCGTCAACGGTCGGGGGAAGCGTCGCGGCGGACACGCGGAACTCCGCGATTCTTGCCGTTCTCGGAAGTCTCGTATGTATCGTTATTTACATGTGGTTCCGCTTCCAGCATATCGTCTATGGTATTGCCGCGACCGTGACCCTTGTCCACAACATCCTGATCGTGCTCGGTTTCGTCGCGCTCAGTGCCTATGTCACAAATTATCTCGGCTTCCTCCAGGTGAACGAATTCAAGATCGACCTGACCATGATCGCGGCACTCCTGACCTTGATCGGATACTCGCTCAACGATACGATCATCCTGTTCGACCGTATTCGTGAAAACCGGGGAAAAAGCCCGCTATTGACCGGTAAAATGATCAATGCCGCGATCAACCAAACGCTTTCCCGAACGGTGCTCACTTCGATGACCACGTTGTTTACCTGTGCCGTCCTTTATTTCTGGGGCGGTGACGGAATCCATTCCTTCGCCTTCGCCTTGATGACAGGGGTCGTCGTCGGTACTTACGGATCGATCTACATTGCTTCCACGCTTCTGCTTTGGCTGATCGAAATGCGTCAGCGGGCGGTTGTTCGAAGCAAGTGATTGATTGTGCCGTCGCCGATGCGGCGGCTTCGCCCTACCGGAGCTCCAGATAAAAACCGTATTGATTTTGTGAACGCATTCTGCGAGCGGATTCGTCGGGACCGGGTCGTTCGGTTTCGATACCCATTGATTCTTTGCGAGATATTTTTGCCCGAGCGATGAAAGAGACAACAAAAACCTCGATATTTTTGGCGATAGCGGTTCTCCTGACAGTCCTTGCGATCGTACTGCGACCGAGAGCCGTCGAACTGAAATCGGAAGAAATGGTCGGGAAACCTCTTTTCCCCAAGTTTGTCGATCCCTTGGCCGTCAAGGGACTTGAGATTGTTCGGGCGGCGACCTTGGAAGGGGTTCAGCGTTTTCGCATCACCGAGCAGAACGGTGTCTGGACGATTCCTTCCCATGAAGGTTATCCGGCGGATGCGAAAGACCGCATGCCTAAAATCGCGGACGCCCTGGTCAATCTGACGGTTCTCGGAATTGCCGAATCGCCCTCCCAAGCGAAAGATACGACGGCGGATCATATCCTGTACGGAGTAATCGACCCGACTTCGGACCAGCTCGCTCTCGGCGAAGGAATCGGAATTCGCGTGAATATCACCGCAGCCAATGACGAGCCGCTTGTCGATATGATTATCGGCAAACCGGTGGCGGCAAGCCAAAACAAAGCGGTCGCGGACGACGCCGCCTTCGACCGGGCGGAGAAGTCGCCCCAGCGGTATGTCCGGCTCGTGGGTGAACAGGCGGTTTACATCGTCGCCATCGAAGCGGACAGGTTCTCGACGAAATTCGAGGATTGGATCGAGAAAAACCTGCTCGACATCAATACGCTTGACATCCGTGACATTTTCGTCGACGAATACACTCTCGAAGTGGAGGAACGGATGTACCAGGGACGGCCGACGATCCGGCTGATACCCGATTTTCTCGGAGACATCACGCTTTCCTACGACGGCAACGCGACCGGGAAGGATAAATGGCGGCTTGAACGGTTGATGGGATTCCGCGGCAAGGATTACCAGTATATCCAACAGCAGATGAAGCCGGACGAGGAACTGAACGACGAGACTCTGGACGCGGCGGTTCTCGCATTGAACGACTTGAGAATCGTCGATGTCGCCAAAAAGCCCGAAAAAATCGCGACGGCGCTGCGCGGCGGCGATCCGCTCGAAACGCTCGAAACCGATCTGACCATGGTCGAGTGCGGATTCAATGTCGTCCGGATGAAGGATCCGAAGGATAATTTGAGGGAAAAGACGAGCATTCTTTCGAAAGACGGCGACTTCCGCATCACGATGAAGGATGGGATTCGTTATATCCTGAGATTCGGCGATCGGGCGAGTTTGTCCACCGGGGAAGACGGAGATGAAACGACGGACGGCGCGGATGTCGGTTTCAATCGATTCCTGTTTATTTCGACGGAATTCGACACCGGTCTGATCCCGAAGCCGGAACCGGAACCGCTTGATACCGTTCCGGTCGCGGGGACCGAAAAACCGGTTGTGAAGCAAACGGATTCTCAAACGGATGCCGATAATGCGGATGTCGATAATGCGGGTGTCGAAAACAAGGAAGTATCCGGAGACGATTCCCCGTCGAGCGTCGTTGAAAAGTACACCGACGAGGACGTCGAAGCGGCTCAGAAGCGAAACGCGGAGATTGAAAAACGAAACCGGCGGGCTCTCGATGCTTACAATACTGCGATCGAGAACGGACACAAAAGGTCCGCGACTCTCAATGCCCGATTCGCCCCCTGGTATTACGTGATCCCGGAAAATGTGTATAAAAAAATCAGGTTGACACGGCTGAATGTTTTTCGTTCGAAAACAACCGGTGACGACGGTGCCGGCAACACCGGTATCGGCAACGACAGCGCCGGATACGATCGGGCTGAGGATGCCCATGAACCGGCAAACGATTCGGATCGACGTTTACCCGACCTGCCCCTCATGAACGAGGACGGTTTCATTCCCCGGCTTTCTTCTTTTTCGCAGGGGCCGTTGAAATCGGACGAGCCGGGGTCGACGAACGAAGAGGAGAACACTTCCGAACCGGAGGTGAAAGATTCGGCACCGGAAACGCCGGCGGAAGAAAGCGAAGTTGAAGAAAGCGAAGTTGAAGAAGTGAACGCGGAAGAGGCAACAAAGGAAGAGAAAGCGGAATCCGGAGGAGAAGGCGCGAAGACGGAATCAATGCCGGAAGAATGACATTTCAACGGGTTTTCCAGAACGAAAAAGTTGTTTGGCATCGGTGTCCTCACGGGGAAATTCTACTGGAAACGCGAAGAAAACGAACATTTTGGTCACGTCTGCCTGCCGCACTCACCTCTAACTCCTGTTTGTATAATGACATAAACGGATCGTTCGAGCGGCGGGCGATGGTGCGAGGGCGGATTATCAGGCCGTTTACGGTATCATGAATCGTCCGGTTGCCGGTCTCCAGGCAAACGTTCACCTCTTTTGAAAGCAAACCGTGTCGGAAATATTTTTGCACGCGCTCCATTCCTCGGCCGACAAAACGGTTCGTCAAACGTTCAAACGCGATCCCGGTGCGGGCTGGAAACTCTGGTGCGAACAAACCTCTTCGCGTACCGTATCGCTGGAAATTCACAACCCCTATTCGCGTCACTGTTGGAGCCATGTCGCACCGGGCGTGCGGGAGCGAATTGATACGTTTTCTCTCGTCAAGGCGTCGCCGAACTCTTTCAGGACACGTCTGGAAGAGGCACTCCGGGCGGCATGCACCGAGGCGGGCGGTTTGTCGCTCCTGAACCTTGTCTGGCGGCTTGCGGAAGATCCCAAAACATACGCGGGATCTCCGGCTGACTTTCTGGAGACGCTCGACGCCCTGCTTGCCGTCGCCGCGAGTGTTCGCGAATCGGGCCCGCTGGGAGGGGACCGGTCGGTAAGCGCGTTGCTGCACCAGATTCTGTGCGGCGAACTTCCCTGGACGTTGTCCTGTCTTTTCCCCGATTTGAAAGCGACCCGGGCGGCGACCGGTAACGCAAAAGAAGTGTTGGACGCCGGATTGATCGATTTGCTCGACGGCGGAGGGTTGCCGCACGCGTCGCAACTCGGATTGCTTCGCCCCCTGCTGTCGTGCTGGACCCGTTGCCTGGATATCGGGGTGCGCGTCGAACAGTTGCCGTGGAAAAACGCCGCTCAAAAACAATACGAATGGTGCGTCCGGCAGACGCTTCGATTGATGCGCAAAAACGGGACCGCCGTTCTTTCGCCGCCGGGCGACGTCGTCCTTTCGGAAAACCGTTCGGGAAAAAAAGCGGATCCGCACGTCGGTGCGTTTTCGGATATGATGAAAACCGCGCTCGCGCTTGACCGCGACCCGAACGACATCGAAATCGCCCTGGTCATGTTCCCGGGACTGCGCACCTTCGGGGAACGGCGCCGCGAAGAGGTCGATGTACGAACCTTGCCGCAGGAATCCTATTTTTCCGACTGGTCGGGCATGGCCGTCCTGAAAAGCGGATGGGAACATGACGACGCCTCCCTCACGGTCGTCTATGACGGTGCGGATTCCCCGGCCCGGAGGACCGGACCCGTTCCCGATGTCGCTCCTTTCGGCGGTTGGACCGATGCCGCCGTTGTCGCGGAGCTGAATGCCCGTTCCCAAACCTTGTCGAGCGGTCCGTGGCGAACGTCCATCCGTTTCGACGACCAGCCCGTCGAACCCGATGCTTCCAGGAAAAAAAACCGGGTCGGCTGTGCTTTGACGCCACCCGAAATCGAACGGCATTGGAATGTCGTCTGCGAGGAAATCGAAACAGCGTACGATTACTTGGAACTGGAGTGCGCACTTTCGCATCATTTGCGCCTCCAACGTCATTTCCTGTTGATGCACGATGAAGAATTGCTCCTGGTGGCCGATGCCGTCCTCCCGGAGGATGTTGATTCGCACCGGTCGACGCACGCCGGCATGATCGAGTATGAGCTTTCCTTTCCGCTCGGAAACACCGTCCATTCCGATTGTGGGAAACACGGAAAACGGGAAACGGAACTGCTCCTGATCGGCCCGCCGGTTCCCTACGGTACGAAGGAAGTTCCGCTTGCCCGGATTCTTCCGCTTGCGCTTCCCGAGTGGAAATCGGTGGAAATTGTGGATTCCCAAAACCGTGCGACGGGCCGGGTCGGCGGGACGTTGGACGTCGAAAACGGTTGTCTTGTTCATCGGCTCTGGGCGAAGGGAAGCGGGTTGTTCGCCCCGCTCGTGTTCGATCTTTCTCCGGCCCGGATGAAGCAGCCCTATACGTGGCGGCAATTAACGGTCGGCGAAAACCTGCAAGGCGTTCCCCGTGACCTTGCCGCGGGCTTTCGGCTTCAATTCGGCAAAAACCACTATCTGCTCTACCGTTCCATGACGTCGACCGCAAACCGGAGCGTGCTGGGACACAATCTGGTAAGCGATTTGCTTTTTGCACGATTTACCCCGGCCGGCCAAGTCGAGCCGATTCTTGAAGTCGTCAAGGAAGAGGAGTATACTGGAAGTCATTGAAATTCCCCGAAGCCGATTCCCGGGAAGCCTGCTTTCCGACGGTAAGCAGGCGGATAGACCGAAACACTTAACCGGCTTCGGTATAAAGGAACCGGCATGAGCACGTTACTGGCGCTGGAAACGACGGATAAAAACGGCAGTATCGCTTTTTTCAGAGACGGCGAACCGGTTCTGGCGCGGGCGCTGCCCCCCAAACAACGAAGCGCTCAGACGCTCGCGGCGGAAATCCGGAAGCTGCTTGATTTTTGCGCGATTTCTCCCCGCGAAATCGACGTCGTAGCCGTCAATACCGGTCCCGGATCCTTTACGGGGTTGCGTGTCGGCGTGGTGACGGCAAAAATGTTCGCCTATGCCTGCGGAGCGAAACTGGTCGGTGTCGATACGCTCTTGACGATCGCCGTCGGTATCGACGCGACAACGGGAGCGGTCGCGATCGTTTCCACGGCGGTCGATGCGCAACGCGGCGAAGTCGTTGCGCAAACCTTTTCTCTTTCGACGGACGGCTTGCTCCCGAAAGCGCTTGATGCCGCGCGACGGATCCCTTTGTCCGAATGGTTCGAGGCCGCCATGCAAACGGGAGCGGTGTTGGCCTCACCCGTATTGGCCCGTCGAGCTCCACAGGTGCCCGGCGGCCTGTCGATGGTCGACGAACGCTATTGGCAACCGAATGCCTCGGCGACGGGCCGGATCGCCTTGGAGCGGGTACGCGTCGGCGCCTTCGACGACCCTTGGACGATGGAGCCGGTTTATTACCGCCTTGCAGCCGCCGAGGAACGACGGCAAGGGTGATGACACGCCCGACAACCCCTCGGCCCGTCGGGAATCCCTGGCATGGTCCTTTTTTTGAGCCGGTGAACGGCCGATCAATCGGGGAATGCATTCGCAACAACTTTTCGCCATACCGCTTGCTTCGCTGTTCGCGGCCTCGTTTGTTCTTTCCGGCGACGCCATGATCCAAACCGGCGACGGTCATCTCTTGGCGTGTCTCTGGTTGTTGCTGCTCCTGCTTTGGTTGGCATTTCGAAACGCCTCATTGCTTCGGTCCTGCGCTGCGTTCATCGCTTCGTCCGCCGTTGAGGAACCGCGCGCAATTCGCAAGGCCGGGAAAAAAAACGAAAAAAAACGGCGGAATCTTCCGAATCTTCCCCGGGACATGCCGGCCGGTTTTCCTCCCATCCCGATTCGCTGGGGAAGCGTCGATACCGTTCTGCTCCTGTTCCTGCTGTTTTATCTTTTCGTTTCGCCCTGTTCGCGTACGGGCAACAATCTGTTCGTCACCGCCAATATCCTCGGCGCCTGGCTTGCCGTTGCCGCGGCCTGGTTGCTTTTCCGCCAAATTCTTCTCGACCGGACGACGATCGGGGCATTTTTATCGATTCTTCTCGCTCTTGCGGTGATGCAGTCCTTCCTGGCCGTTTGGCAGGAATATGCCGTCCATCCGCGTCTTCTTGCCGAATACCAGCGGGATCCCGAGGCGATTCTTCAGGCCGAGGGCATCGCCGTCGATCCGCTTTCGGGTGAGCGCCGTCTATTCGAGGCCCGGCTTCGCAGCGCGACACCGCTTGGGACATACCTCTTGACGAATACGCTCGGCGGTCAGTTGGCCCCGGTTTTTCTTCTCGCGCTTTTTTTTGCCGTGAAATCGTTGCGGGCACAACATCACCGGTTACGGAAAACAGCGGCTTTTCTGCCTGCCTTGATGCTCCTTTTCGTTCTTTTCCTGACCCGGTGCCGAAGCGCCTTCGTCGCGATTTCCTTCGGACTCGTTCTTTCCGTTGCGCTCTCCGGTTCGGCGAAAACCACATTCGTGAAAATCCACGGAATTTCACGCGGAGCCGTGCGGCTTTTTTCGTGGAAAGCGGCAGCCGGGATACTTCTTTGCCTGATCCTCGTGTCCGGTTGCCTCTTTTTCATGCTTGGCACGCAATCGGGAGGATCGTTTCTCGACGGAGCGAAGCGATCGTTGGGATTCCGTCTCGAATACTGGCAGGCAAGTATGCGATTGATCGCCGACCATCCGCTAACGGGCTGTGGAATCGGCAATTTTCAGCAGGCATATCTCCGGTACAAATTGCCGACCGCGAGCGAGGAAATCCTCGATCCGCATAACTTCCTCATCGAGATCACAGCCTGCGGCGGCATTCCTGCGATCATGTTGTTCCTTTGTTTTCTCGGCATCGTTTTCCATCGGTGCGTTCGTCCCGCTCCCCCGGTTTCCGATGCCGTCGAACCGCCGGGGGAGGCAATACAATCTCCAGACCGGCAATTGTACGGGCGGTTTTTCGCCTTCCAGATGGCGGGCGCTTTTTTCGGGGTCCTGTTTTGCGTTGGCGTGTCCATGAGCTACCGGGTTGCCATTCCTCCCGAAACCATGTTGATCGCCTTGCCGGCCTTTCTCCTGGTGTATTGGCTCGACCCAGCGAACGTGCGTGAAGGGATTCCCATGCGCATTTCTCCGGCAATGACGGGCATTCTCCTTTCGACGCTGCTCGTCCACCTCCTCGCGGCGGGAGGAATTTCGTACGAAAACACGTCGGTGGCGATTTTCCTCCTGGCGGCGATCCTCGTCAATCAAACCGCGACGCCGGGAATGTTGCCGCCGCGACGTATCCAGCCGCTCGCCTTCCTTGCCGCGGCGCTCCTGTGTTTCGTTTATGTCACGCTTTTTCTGCCGCTCCCGGCGGCGTGGAATCGTTTTGACGCATCGAAACTCCCGGACGCCCCCGCCGCGCAGATTGAACGGCTCGAAAAGGGGATGCGGGGATTGTATTTCGTTCCGTATGAATTCCGTCTCGCGTTGGTCCGGGCGCGACTGCTCCAGTGGACGTCTTCCCGGGACGAGGCGGACCGCGTCGCGCTGGAAACGGAAATCGAACGAACCGCAAGGGTCGCCTTCGACGCACCGACCGTACTGGTCCCCCTGGCCGGGGCGCTGGAACAAATCGACTCCGTCATGCCCGACCCCAAACGCCGGGACACGATCCTTGCCCTCTACGATCGGGCGGCACGTCTTTATCCCAACCAGGCGAAAATGCACGCCCCTTTCGCTTTCGCCTTGCGAAAATACGGGAAACCCGACGAGGCGGCCGACGAACGCGACAAAGCGATTGCGCTCGACGATATCATGCCCCATGGGGATCAGAAATTACCGAAGCCGGTTCGGGACGAACTCGACCGTTGGAACCCGTGACCGACAACGTGACAAACCGTGGTGCAAACAGCGGGCGCCCTGTTCACTTTTCACTTTGTCCCACCCCTTCGATGAATGCCTTGACCCGTTGCTCCAGGAAAGCGGGTGGCCTGGAACGGCGGACTTCGCCTGCTTTGTCCGCATCCTTGGGACCGTCTTTTTTCGATCCCGTTGCCGGACGAGTCGGTCGGGGCGCACGTCGTATTTCCCGTAACAGATTTTCGTATTCGTTGCGTTTTCGATCGCTGTCCGTTGCTCGATCGGGGGACGCCGCGGAAGCCATCTTTTTCCAGTTCTCCGTAAAACGACGGAGCTGTTCTTCATTCCAACCGAGCCGTTTGAGTAATTCCGGATCCACTTTTTTTTGCGCCAACTGCTCTTCAAGATTTTCAATGACCAGGTTCGTAAGACGCTCTTGATATCGGAGATTTGCTTCATCCGCACCGAATTCTTGCGGACCGTCGGGGGCGGGAGGCAAATGGCCGTCAGAAGGAAGATTTGGCGTTCCATGCGCTCTTTTTCCGTTCGGCGAATCATTCCCGGACTGCGCTTGGTCACCCTGTTGCGCTTGGTCTCCCTGCTGCGGCTGGTCACCCTGTTGCGGCTGGGCGTTTCGCTGTTCCCGCTGCTTGGAATCGGGATCCAAATTGTTTTGCTCGACACCCCGGATATCTGGGTCGCTCGGTTCCTCCGAACGGGTTCCGGTCGACTCGCCCTCCACTCCGTGAGAACGTGTGGAATTGGTTTGTTCCGATTCGCCATTATCGGATTCACCGGATTGCAAACTGTGGTCCCGTTCCCCACTTTCGTTTAAGGAATTTGTCGGCGTATCGGGTCCTTGTTGCGGGTTCTGCGGCGTTTGTGGAGTATTCTGCTGCGGTGCATCTTGATGCTGCGTCGGTGAATCGCCATTCTCTGAAGCATCTTCACCAGGGGCATTGCTCTCTTCGGGCGGTGTGGCCGGCAAACAGTTTTGCTTTCGCATCTGATCGATAATCTCTTCCATGGCGTCTGCCGGCTGAGAATCAGGATCGATTTGTTCCGTTTTTTGGCCGTCATTACCCTGCTGCGCTTGGTCACCCTTGTTGCGGTTGGTCGCCCTGTTGCGCTTGGTCACCCTGTTGCGGTTGGTCACCCTGTTGCGGTTGGTCACCCTGTTGCGGCTGGTCACCCTGTTGCGGCCGGTCACCCTGCTGCGCTTGGTCACCCTGTTGCGATTGGTCACCCTGTTGCGGTTGGTCGCCCTGTTGCGGTTGGTCGCCCTGCTGCGGCTGGTCACCCTGTTGTGGCTGGTCACCCTGTTGCGGTTGGTCTCCCTGTTGCGCTTGGTCACCCTGTTGCGCTTGGTCTCCCTGTTGCGCTTGGTCACCCTGTTGCGGTTGCGTAATGCGAAATTTGAGCCGTACCGATTCGGCTTTATTCGGGTCCGGCAGTTTTGTATCGGTTGCAACGGCCCAAAGTTCACCGGTTTGACCGATTGCCTGGCCGAACTTGCGTGGTTCAAAAGCGGTACGAATATCCTGGAGAGCGACCAAAGGCGAAGGGCCGAACGTCGGTCCCTTGAGCAAATCAGTACGTCGTTCTTGAATTCTCCCGTCGTTTTGTACTTTCAGCTCCACGCGTCGCAAACCGAAATCGGGATCTTCCGCTTCAAGATGCAATGGAATGGAACCGTTGATCGGAATTTCAATTTGGCCGGTTTCAGCGACCGGGGCGTCGATCCAACGGATGCACGGCGGACGATCGGCCAGAATTTCAAGGCGGTAAACACTCGAATACCGGTTCGGATTCCCTTCTTCGTCGCTACACCGGATCGTGTAAGTCCGTTCGATGCGTTCCGGTCTCTTTTCCAAGCCACCGTCTTCCGTCCGATCCGTTTCCGCGAGCGAGCCTTCCTCGCCGGACGTCGCTTCGGTTTCCGGGACCGAAACGGTCGCTTTCCCGGGCGTATCCGACGACGGCGAAGAGGCGTCGCCGGGGGAACCCGTTTTCATCGAATTTGTTGACGGCATGGAAAGCCGGATAAGCCCGGACGCCTTGGTCGGATCCGTCGCGGAAACCAGCAGATTCTGTCGCTGTTTGGGATCATTGTCATAGAGCAGCTCCGCCCGCCTCATCGGGATATTCGATTCGACGGTAATGTAGACCTCGGTTCCCTCGACGGCACGGATGTTGCCGGAATACGCGACGATGTTTTCCGGCAACCCGGTATACTCGGGGTACGTGTAGGCAAGCGAAACGACATCGACGGTGATCGCGGGCCGGACGTCGATTCGACGGGTTTCGGAACGGCTGTCCCCCGAGGCGAGATAGTAGGTGAGCGCTGATTCGAATCCCTGTTTTCCCGGTGGAAAAACGACTTCATAGCGTCCGGAGGCCGCCCCTTCCGGCGTGAACATCGGGACCGCTTCCCGGCGGATCCTGCCGTCGTCGGTCGAGAAGTAAAGCAGCACCGGCTCCGTGATCCGGCCCGACAAATCCGCGCCCACGGTGACACGGTCGCCTTGAAAAACGACGCAATCGCCGGGGGTGATGTTTGAAAAACGAACCCTCTGCGGCGGATCGATCCGGGCAAACGGGAACAATACCCTGGAAAACGAGGTGAACGGGTTCTTCGGCGAAATCAACGCATAGAACACGAGAACGCAGCACAGTCCGGTCAAGGCGTATCGCCAACGAACGAGCGGGCGCCGGTCGATGACATCCGCCGCACGGATGCGGGCGACGGTACTCGCGGCCGAAAGAGTGATCCCGTCGAACATGCGTTCGGCGATCTTGTCGGAACGCAGCGCGGCGTTCGTCGCACGTTCCCGGCGCAACAGCATCCAGTTGATGAGCGTGTTTTTGAAGGACGGTTCGGCTTTTTCGATCGTCAGCGCCGCGTAAACCGGATTGATCGAGGCGAAAAGAAGCGGAACGAAACGTTTCCAAAGGAACCCGGCGACCCCCAGGAGTCCGCCGATCCAGAACAGGAAACGCATCCAGGAAGGAATTCCGTCCTGAAAAACCCAGGCGTCGAGAAGGGCGACCGCGAAGAAGAAAATCAACAGGCCCGTTCCGAGGACGGCGAGCGCGAGATTGATATCGTATCGCTTTACTTCCGATTTCGCTTCCGTGATCCGCCCGTCAAGGGTTACTTCATGGTCCATGGGAAACTCCATCCGGCAAAACGGGCACGCAACGCCGCCTTCACGGAATTCTACCGGAAACGCGGTGAAAACGG
>DOMV01000029.1:0-2766 GCA_003509805.1 Planctomycetaceae bacterium | reverse complement strand
GCGCGGGATTGTTCGCGGGAGGACTATCATGCCGTTCGAAGTCCATGCCGTAAACGGCATCATCGGGACACGGGCGCTTCGTATTCCGCGGACCGGTCGGCCGAGGGTCATTCCCGTATTTGCCCGTTTCCGTAAATCACGTATTTATAGGAAGTCAGCTCATTGACCCCGCAGGGGCCCCTGGCGTGAAATTTATCGGTACTGATCCCGATTTCCGCCCCGAGGCCGATTTGGCCTCCGTCATTGAAGCGGGTACTCGCGTTCACCAGCACGGCGGAGGAATCGATTGCCGTCGTAAATTCTCTGGCGGCATGATAATCGGTCGTAACGATCGTCTCCGTATGCCGATCGCTGTTTGTGTTGATGTGGTCGATCGCCTCTTGCAGGGAATCGACGATCCTGACCGAGATGATCGGGCCGTGATATTCCGCACGGAAATCATCCTCGGTCGCTCTCGTCGCTTCGGGGATCAATGCACAACAGCGGTCGTCTCCGCGCAATGCGATTCCACGAGCGATCAACGCCCCGGCCAGGCGGGGAAGCAACGTGTTTCCGAGATCCGAATGTACGACGAGCGATTCGGCGGCGTTACAGACCCCCATGCGTTGACATTTGGCGTTGACAAGGATTTTTTCGGCGATTTCAGGATCGGCCGACTTGTCGATATAAACGTGGCAATTTCCCGCAAAATGCTTGATAACTGGCATTTGTGCTTCCGATGCGACACGGCGAATGAGCGATGCGCCGCCGCGCGGGATGGTCACGGCAATGTATTGCGGCAACCCCAAAAAACTCCCGACGGCTTCCCGATCGGTCGTGCGAACCAACTGGACGACGCCATCCGGCAGGCCGGCCGTTTTCGCGGCTTCTTCAAGGATATCGGCAAATGCGACGTTCGAATGAAACGCTTCTTTGCCGCCCCGCAAAATCACGGCATTTCCACTTTTGACACAGATCGCCGCGGCGTCCGGAGTCACATTCGGCCTGGATTCGTAGATGAAAAACACGACGCCGAGCGGGACACGGACTTTTTGGACGTCGAGGCCGTTCGGCCGGACGTTGGAATGGATCACCTGTCCGATCGGATCGGGAAACAGGGCGATTTCCCGCAGCGCCTCGACGATGTCGCCAAGCCGTTTCGGATTAAGCAGCAACCGGTCAATCTCGGCCGGGGCCAATCCGTATCCCGGGGCCGCGTCGATATCCTTTTGATTGGCTTCAAGCAGCCGAGGGGAACGTTCTTCGATCAGCCGAGCCGCCGTCAGCAACATCGCGTTTTTTTGTGCCCCCGTCACGGCGCCCATTTTGAGAGACGCCTCTTTCGCTTTGCGGGCAAGTGTTTCGCAATACCGTGGTATATTATCGATGGTCTCCATAAGAATCGCGTTTTGATTATCCGAATGATTCGATTGTCTGAACAAAACGATGTTTTCCCGCGTGGCCAAGTCGTTTTTCCGCCACAGCACGGGCATCTTCAATGCGCCGGCCGAGACGCACAACCGACAAAACCGGCCCTGCCTCGCCATTGTACGGCGAAAACGGCGTCTTTTCAAGGTCGAACCGGAGGTCTTTCGCATACGGCCACACGGTTCATTCTTCGCGGATACGGGCTCCGAGGCGACCGAGGAGCCGGAAATAAAAGAGCGGCAGAAAACTCATCGTCACGGCGACCCAGACGGCGACCGCAGGAAAATAAAGGAAGGATTGGAAGAACCAGGAATCGCCGAACAGGGTGTTGGCCGCGACCGGTGCAAGGACGGCAAACAACATTCCCGCGACGATCGGCATCGACAGGAGGTAAAAGCAAAGCCAGTGCGCCGGCCTGTTCCGGATCGATTGCAACGTTTTTCGCGGCAGTCCGCCCCAAAACGTCTCCGATTCGATGACGCATAAAAAAAGAAGCGGGAATGTCAGGAAGATCGAAAAACCGACCGCAAGGGCCTGCGAGGCGATCCTGCAAAAAAGGTCGATGACCGGACTGTCGCTGAACCTAATCGAGGCGATCGAAAAAAACCAAAACAGGTATCCCGGGATCCCGGAAAGAAACATGAACAGGAAGGTCCAGAACAAATAGGACAGACCGTCGTTGATGTTGAACGGCAACCAATGCGTGATCGTCCGGCTTCCCCGTTCCGTTTCGAGATAAATGCTGACCGCGAAAAGAAAAAGGATTCCGATCCAGAGGATTTCAAAGAAAGCGCCGGGCAAAAAACTGAAGAAAAAGACGGCCTGCCCCATTCCGCCGATCATCTGGCCCGGCTCTCCGGTCTCCAACAGGACCATGTGGACGACGGAGCGTGCTGTTTCGCCGAACAGATGGCCCAACAGGCCGAACACCAGCAGGGCGGTGAACCGGCGCCGGTTGTGCGCGGCAAAAAAAGGGGCGAAGAAAAATCTCCATGCCGATTCGTCGGCCGGGCGTCGTTCCGCATTTTGCAGGGCCTTGACGCCTGATCTCGACGGGGTCGGCCCGGAACCGGAAAGAGGAACCGTTCCGGTTGGTACGGCCGGGGGGGTCGGGGTGGTCGGGGTTTGCAACAGAACCGGCGGCGCGGTTGCAGGTGAAATGACAGATGTCACGGGAACCGCTTTTCCGGCCGTATCGTTTTTCGGCGGCAACGGAGGCGGGGCAAGCGAACGGACCGCACGCGATGGAAGGGATGGTGGCGACGGCGAGACGGCGGCATCCCGTCGCGCGGCATCCGGTTTGCCGGGCGTGTTTGTGACAGGTGTGTTTGTGACAGGTGTGTTTGTGACAGGTGTGTT
>DOMV01000358.1 GCA_003509805.1 Planctomycetaceae bacterium | reverse complement strand
CGAATCGACCGGTCGCGAGCCGCATGCCGGAACCGTCGATGATGGAAATCTGTTGCACGGCATTGATATCGGCGTTTCGCATACGGTTTTGCGAGAGCGCGAGCATGGTCGTGGTATCGATGCCCCGGCCGTAGCCGCCCAGGGTAAAGGTGCTGGCGATCTGGAACTGGTTGCGTTTGACGTACTGTTGAGACATGATTGCGTTTCCTTTTCAAAGGTTCGGAAAATAAGTGAAATACGGTGAAGAAGGGTGGATCGGTCAGAACGGAACGACGGTGACGGTTTCGGTGGCCGGTCGGAGTTCGAGCGGTGCGACATGGAGTTGGAAATCCTCCAATTCCAGCGATTCCCGATAGGAAAAGACGACGCGGTTGCCGACGAGACAGGCTTTGTAGACGGGTGCCGGACCGATGATCTCGCCGGTTTCTCCGGTATCGAGGTCATGCACGAGCGTCTTGTAGAGTTCGTCCCGTGCGCCGGTGACAAGGAGTCGGGAGGGCTGCCGGGGATCGAAGGTGACGCGGGCGATACGCTGCATCGACGTGGTGACCCGATAACGTTGGTGGGACAGGCGGTCCATGAGGTCCAGGGCGTGTTCGCCGCCGAGACAGAAATGGCGCGGGCTGACGAATCCGGTCCTGGCGAACCGGTCCGCGACGGGCGCGGGATCGCTCAGGGTCTCCCAGTCCGCTCCGTGCATTTCGTAGAGGCGGTAGCTCAGGCCGCCGGGATGCGGGACGCCCGCGATGAAGGAAAGGTGCAGTTCGCCGTTCTCCTTGAAGAACATCGGATTGCAGAGGACGGCGTTTTCGGGCATGTCGGTGCGGACCGGATGGAGGGAGCGTGTGGCCCAGTCGGCGCGGTAAATGCGCCAGGGCCGATACTCGGAGGTCATTTCCGGCATGTCCGGCAGGGTTTGGAGTCGGGCCGGAACCTCGTTCATGCAGAAGACGATCGTCCCGTCGCTGAAGAACGGCATGTGCGTTTTCGCGGCCAGTTTGCCGAAGACACGTTTGGAACTCATAACATTTTCTCCTCATTCGGCGAAGGGGGGAAACAACAGGTCGAAGCGGTCTTCGCCGTACACCGCCGGACCCGTAATGGCTGCAATTTATCGAACGATATCTCCGAATCGTCTTGCGATGTCGTCGTCGAACACCTCGTTCCGGTCGAGTTGTTCCCATCGTTTTTCGTCGTGGTCGGGCCGTCCGCAGAGTCGTCCCCGGGGCGCCTTGACCTCCCGGAAATCCTGGTAGGACCGGACGATGTAATGGTTCATGCCGATTTTGTCGAAGGTGAACGGATTGCCGTGCGAGCGGTCGACCGGTCGGTGTCGTTCGTCGACGGCGATCCCGTCTTTGTACGGAAATTTGTGCGGAATGATGCCGGACCCGAGGCGTTCCATGATGCGCGAAAGATCGACTTTTTCCGGTCGGAAAATGCTTTTGACGAATCGGTTCATGGGATGCGCATCCTCGGCTCTGTACAGGAAATCGTTGATCTGGCTTCGCGGCCTGCACAGGTGCCCGGACGACCCGAAGATGCGCCAGTTGACCGTCAGAGCCGCATAGCGTTCGTATTCGCCCAGGATCGCCCGCAGGTCGTCGCAGGGTCGCGGCAGCAGGAATTCATCCAAGTCGACGACGGCGAGCCATCGGGTCTTTCCGGTCGCCCGGAGGATGATCTCGCGGCAGACGGCGGGTTGGATCGCGGCGTGGGGCAGGCCGTCGAACAGGCGATTGCCGACGACCGTTTCCAGTTCGACCTGTCCCGAATCGATATACGGCCTCAACATCCGCCGCGCGACGCGGGGCTCGTCGTCGTGACAGTACAGGTAAAATCGTTCGACGCCGACGGCGGCGTGGTAGCGTACCCACTCGTCGAGCCAGTCGTTTTCCTGCTTGAACATCGCGCCGATACTCAGGTAGTTCATCTCATTCTCCCGCAATCACCTTGCCGAACCGCGTCGAGATTTCGTCGTCGAAAATCTCGTTCCGGTCGTTTCGCCGGAAATAGACGTCGTCGCAGGCGCCCGCTTCCCGCGACCGGTTCCGGACCGCCTTGACTTCCCAGTAGTCCTGCCAGGAGCGCAGGATATAGTGGTTCAGCCGGACCGTTTCCGAGACGATCGGGCGCGATTCCATGTTGACGACCGGTTCCTGGTTTTCGTTGACCGTCCCGCCGCCCGTCGTCGGGAACCAGTGGACGCCGTCGGCCTTTCCGATCTCGACCCGTCGCGGTCGGACGATGCTCTTGACGTAACGGTTGCGGTCCCACAGCAGATCGCCGCGACGGAGCAGGTGATTGATTTGCGTCGGCGGTCGCCGGACGAATCCGCTCGTCCCGAAATTGCACCAGTGGACGGCGAGGGCGGAATACGGTTCATAGGCTTCCAGGAGTTCCCGCATGTCGTCGCAGGTTCGCGGCAGCAGGAATTCGTCCAGGTCGATCATGGCGACCCATTCGGTCTTCGCCGCGACCTCCTGCAAAATGATCCGGTAAACATCCTTTTGCCGCCAGGCTTTCGGGGAATGGTCGACGCCGGGCAAGTGCTTGACATACCGGAGTTTGACGATCCCTTTTTCGATGTACGGTTTCAGGATGCGGTCCGGCACCCGGGTATCGGCATCGTCCGAATACAGGTAAAAGCGCTCGACCCCGACATGCCGGTGATATGCGATCCATTCCCCGAGCCAGGAATTCTCCATCCGAAAGACGGCTCCGATCGACAGGTATTCCATCGCAACTCCTTGATAAGGTTCCTAAAAAACGCCGGATGCCGGACACGCCGCATTCAAATCCCCCAGCATCGCCCCGAGCCCGTCCTGATCCGCAACGCTCTTTCCGGCCGACATGACATGCGCGCGCGACCAGGTGTTGTGGCCCGTATAGAGCCGGACGTACAGGCCGGGATCGTTGTCGACGGCGGTCAGCTTCGCAGCTCTCCGCCACAGATTCGCGAAGAGCGAATCCTCGCCCCGTCTCCAGGGCGGGTAGCGGTTGGCGTCGACCGGGTGCAGGATCGTCCCGTCGATTCCGTGCGGGAACGATACGTCGCGGCATTCGCCCGTCCCGAGATCGTAACGGAATTGGTTTTTCAGCAGCACGGCGCGACCGGGCGCATAGCCCGCGACCTGCGTCGCGATCCGGTCCGGGC
>DOMV01000328.1 GCA_003509805.1 Planctomycetaceae bacterium | reverse complement strand
ATCGAACTGGCCGGCATTCACAGCGGCGACTCCGCGTGTTGCATTCCGCCGGTGAGCATTCCGCCGAGGCACATTGAATCGATCTGCGAATACACCGCCCGGATCGCGGTCGAAATGAACGTGGTCGGCCTCTTGAACATCCAGTACGCGATTGCCGGAGACACGGTTTACATCTTGGAGGCGAATCCCCGGGCGTCGCGGACGGTTCCGATCGTGTCGAAAGTGTGCGGAATCAACATGGCCGCGATTGCGACCCGCATGATGCTCGGCAAAACGTTGGCAGACGAGCAGTTGCGGAACATGCCGATTCCGTATTTCGGCGTCAAGGAAGCNNGTCTTCCCGTTCAACATGTTTCCGGAGGTCGATCCGCTGCTCGGGCCGGAAATGCGTTCGACCGGGGAAGTGCTGGGCCTCGCGGAATCGTTCGGGCTCGCGTTTTTCAAGTCGCAGGAAGCGGCGAACACGAAATTGCCGACCTCCGGCGGTGTGCTACTGACGGTTTCGCCCGCCGACCGTCCGGCTGTGAACGATGTCGCAAAGCGTTTCGCCACGCTCGGCTTCAAGATTTACGCGACCGAGGGCACGCACGAGCACCTTAAAACGCTCGGAATCGAGAGCGTGAAGGTGAACAAGGTGCATGAGGGCCGCCCGAACCTGACCGATGTGATGAAAAACGGCGACATCCAGTTGATCGTGAACACGCCGGCCGGCAAGCACGGATCGACGGACGACTCGTACATCCGCAAGACGGCGATCCGGTTGCGGTTGCCCTATATTACGACGATTGCCGCCGCCGGCGCCGCCGCGAAGGGGGTCGAAGCGATCAAAAAAGGCGACGAAGCGGTCAAGTCGTTGCAGGAATATCAGAAACGGTAGACTCGTTAGTACGACGGTGCCACGTGTCCTCCTGAACGGAGTGTAGCGCAGTGAAGGATCGGGTGGAAAACAAAGGCTCGTTTTCGACCCGATCCTTCGCTTTGCTCAGGGTGACAAGTTGTTTGTAGTGAACATGTTAGGGGGAATTTTGCCCGAGCACGTTGCGCTGTCGGATTAGAAACAGTCAGGTATCCGGTTTCAGGATTTGAAAACGAGGTCTTCCTGATCCCCGCCCTCTGATCCCGTTATGCCAAACACCCCCACCGATAAAGCCGACTCGAATGCAGCGTCCGTCCTGCCGCGAAACGTGCGTCTCACAGTCGAGCCGGACCGCTTGGAGATCGAATATTTCAGCCGGTGCATGCTGCGCTTTGATTTGCCGATCTTCGGGGCGATCTGGACCGCCGCGACCGTTGGGGGGACGATCACGGAGATCGAAAAGGGGGTGAGCTGGAATATCCTGCTTATTCTTCCCTTCTGGGTCGTCGCGTTCGGCATTCTTTGTGCGATATTGCGGAATTTTTTCCACCGGGAACGGTTGCGGATCGACGCGGACGGTCTCGATTGGCGGCTTGCAACGGGCGTAACCGTTTACCGGCGCCGCGTTCCCTGGGACCGGCTGATTGCGATCCAAGTCGGTTGTCACTATGGACCGAACAAGTTCATCACCGGTTGGGGCATGGGCGTCGAAACGGATGAACGTTCGTTTTACATCTTCCTCGACATGGATTTTGAGGGGGACGGAAAAATCCTGCGACAAACCGTGAAGGATTTTATCGCGGATTACCGGGAGCGATACTCCCTGCCCGAGCCGAGTTGTTCCGGGGTAATCCGCCCCTCGAAAGTCCGCCGCCGCGACACGCTGTGCTTGCGTGAAACTCCGGAACGGCTCGAAATCGAAGGGGCGCCCGGCGGTCGCCTTGAAGAACAAATTTTCTCCCTCGTCTGGATAACCGGCTGGACGGCCTGTTGTATCGCTCTCCCGTTTTCGCTGTTTCCGCCGCATGAGAACATGCCGCTGTGGGTCGTCCTGATAATCATTACCATTTTTTGGGCGTCGTGGCTGTTCGCCGTGCCGATGCTGCTCCTGATGCTTTGGCGATGGGAATCGCTACGTGTCGACTCCGAGGGGATCGAATACCGCCTTGCGATTCGGTTGCCGTTTCTCCTCATTCCTCTCCGCACCCGTCGCGTGCCGCTGCGCGATCTGGGCTTGGCTGAGACCTCTAGGGTGTCAAACGGGAGTTACACGAACTGTGGGCTCGAAATCGCGACGACCGGTCGGGCGATCCGTTGCTTCAATACCCGTAACAGCAACGTCGGTATTGCCGAGCTTATCCTTCCGCTGAACAAACGTCTTGAGCAATACGGCGTCACCCCAAAGAGCCGACGGCGCGATTTTTTAGAGAATAATCCGGCCAACGGACCACTCGACTCACGTTGGGCCTTCCATAACGACGGTTTGGGCAGCGGTTTGACTCGGCGGGGTCGGGTGACTGCCCGGATGTTTGGCGTGATGCTCTTTGCCTGCGTGTTTATCAACGGGACATTGGCCGTTGCCGCCGTCGGAATCATTTCGTTGTGGCAGCAGAAAATCGTGCCGTTCCATTTCGCCTGTATCGCCACGCTTATCTTTTCACTGTTCCTGCTATTTGGTGTGTGGACGTTGTGTCTTGCGATGATGACGTTGCTGCAACCTTTCCGCCGATACGCGATTATGATCGATGACCAACGTATCCGATACCGGTGTACTCTGTTCGGGATCGGTCGGCGGCGTTCATGGGACCGCTCGGATGTCGCCAAGGTGAAGGTTGTGCGTCGAGCGAATCCACTGCGCTGGTACGACACGGCGATTAACCCCGAGCTGGGGGAATCGGAAGACGGCAAAACGAACCCGTACCCGTTCGCGGTTCATCTGTTCGACGCGGAAGGGGAGCTGATCGGATTGATTCCCGGCCTGCTCGAAGGCGAAGCCCGCTGGATTGCATCACTGATCCGGTAGACAAGGCATATCCGCCTTTTTTGAAATCGACGGCGTGGCGTACTCGGTGAAATGGCATGAAAACCTGCTTGACCGGCGTCGGAAACTTTGCTAGAATCAGCCGCGCCATTGGTGGATGCCGCCTTTGCTGTCGTGTAACATTTTTTTCGCACTTTGAGAAAGGAGTGAAGAGCAATGATGAGAAAAAGCCATCTTGGCAAACT
>DOMV01000333.1:3011-8484 GCA_003509805.1 Planctomycetaceae bacterium | reverse complement strand
GGTTCGGCAGCCACCGGAGGATTGCGAATCGCCGCGGCGCCCTCGTCGCCGCCGGTCGTTTTCGCGACGGAGTGCCTGCTTTTCATGCTTACGCTGGATGAAGGAAATGTCGGCCAATGGCTCCGGGAGCACGGCCTCGACCCGACCGACTTGTTCGATCGTGTCGGAAAACTGCATTCCGGCCGGTCCGCTGTCGATTCGGCGTATCACGGAGATTCGCAGCGTGAAGGAGAATACGGTCGTCCCGTCAACCTGGATATCCCGTTGGATACCCCGCTGGATATCACGCCGGATAGCCCGTTGGATAACCCGTTGGATAATCAGGGCGAAAAGAACGTCGTCGCGGCTAAAAAGCCGGCGGTTCACACGGGCGCCGTGCCGCGTCTGTTGGACGCCGCCGGGAACCGGGCCGGGGAAGCGTTGCGGGTCGTCGAGGATTACGTTCGTTTTCTCCGTGACGATGCCGTTTTGACACGTGCGTCGAAAGCATTCCGCCACGAATTGGGCGACCTGCTCAAACAATTGCCGCAACGGGAACGGTTCGCCTTTCGGGAAACCGAGAACGACGTCGGGACGGAAATCGAAGCGGCCGGGGAATACGAACGTAGCGGCATCGACGAGGTGCTCGCGGCGAATTTTTCCCGCTTGCAGGAATCGCTGCGCAGCTTGGAAGAGTTTTCCAAAATCGCTTATCCGCACCTCGCGCGATCCTTCGAACGGCTGCGATACCGTTGTTACACGCTTCAAAAGGAGATCGCCGGTTTTCCCGAACACAACCGGGCGGACCATTGCGAAACCGCCGGTCGCACTACCGATCTCCAGGTAAAAAACGAAACGAGGGCGCACCGGACTTTTGGCAGTGATTCCGCGCAAAGTCCGAGGAAGCCCGGGCCTCCAGGCGGCGCTACGGATTCTCTTCGTTCGATTTTCAACCTGGAGACCAAAAAACGCCTGCGGGAATCGCGGCTCTACGTCTTGATCGACGCGAAAGACACGGAAGACACGTTTGCCGAAATCGTACGGGAATTGATCGGCGCCGGGGTCGACGTCCTGCAGCTTCGCGACAAATCCCGGGACGACCGGACGCTTCTCCGGCGGGGGCGCACCTTGCGGGAATTGACCGTGGACACAGGAACGCTGTTCATCATGAACGACCGGCCCGATCTCGCGATCGCCTGTGAGGCGGACGGCGTCCACGTCGGCCAGGAGGAACTCGACGTCCGGGATGTGCGTGCGATCGTCGGCCCCGAAAGGTTGATCGGCGTGTCGACCCATTCGCTCGAACAGGCCCGAAAAGCGATTCGCGACGGCGCGGATTATATCGGCGTCGGACCGGTCTTCCCTTCCTCGACCAAGGAGTTCGGCGCGTTTGTCGGCACGGAACTGTTGCGGCAGGTCGCTGCAATCGACCCGGAAATACCGGCCTTTGCGATCGGGGGAATCGACGAAGCCCGGTTGCTTGAAATCATCGGCGCCGGCTTTCATCGTATCGCCGTCGGGGCGGCGGTTCTCGCGGCGAAAGAGCCCGGGAACGTCGTGAAAAAAATGAAAACCGGGTTGACCGGCACCGAGTTGAGCGACGGCGGATTGGGCGACGGCGGGTAAACGGGCGGACCAAACGGGCGGACCAAACGGGCTGTGTTTACCAACGACTCGACCGGCTTCGGCAGCCAATCCTTTTCATTTACCGGATTTCCTCAACGTGACAAAAAAACATTTCCTGAAACAATCCCCGTCGATCGTTTTGGTTGTCGCACTGCTGGTTTTGGGGGCGGCGAGTGTCGTCTGGTATGAATCGTCCGGTCGCCGCAAATCGAACGTCGAAACATGCCGGCCGCCGATCGTCCGGGTCGTCGAAATCGCCCCGGCTGCGGAATTCGATTCGAAGTCGTATCCCGGGATCGCCAGAGAATCACAGGTCGCCAATGTTTCCTTCCGGGTCGGCGGCAAACTGGTCGAATCCTCGATCATCATCGGAGCCCGGGTCGAAAAAGGAACCGTTCTCGCCCGGCTGGATCCCCGCGATTATGAATTGGCCGTCCAACGGCTCGAATCGGAATTGCAGGCAGCCGAGGCGACGTTCGGCGCGATGAAAACCGGGGCCCGGCCGGAGGACCTCGCGACACTGGAAACGCAACTTGCGGCCGCCGGTTCCCAATATGACACGGCCAAGGCGAATCTCAAACGTTTTACCGCGCTCCTCGAAGAACAGGTCGCCTCCCAGGTCCAGTTCGATTTGGCCAAAACCCAATTCGATGCCGCCAAGGGAAACAAGGAAACCCTGGAAAACGAACTTGAAAAAGCGAAACGCGGTTCGCGCAAGGAGGAAATCGAAGCCATGCAGGCACGGATCGCCGGCCTGAAAACGAGCCTTGCGACCGCGCGGAATGCGTGCGACGATACGCGGTTGAAGGCTCCTTTCGACGGTTTCGTCGTCGAAAAGTTCATCGAGGACCACGAAGTCGTCGCCCCGGGAATGCCGATCGCCTCCTTTGCCAACGCCTCGAAAATCGACGTCTCGGTCAGTCTGCCGGAAGAAATGATCGTACACATGAGCGATATCCGGGCGTACCGTGTCGCATTTGAAGCGTATCCCGGCGTGTTTTTCCAAGCGGAACTGAAAGAAATCGGTCGCGCGATTCAACGGGGAAAACAAACGTATCCGCTCTTGGTTCGAATCGATTTGACGGACGAGGAATCGAAGCGACGGCCGATCTTTCCGGGCATGACAGCGATGGTGCGCATCGATCTCCAGCGACGGGAACGCCCCCAGACCGTCCCGTTGGCGGCCCTGATCGGCGAAAACGAAGACTCCGCCGTTTGGGTCGTCGATGCGGATACCCTCGTCCGGCGCCCCGTCGAAATTCTACGGGTTCTGGATCAATGCGTCGAAATCGCGAGCGATTTGAAACCCGGTGAACAAGTGGTCGCCGCCGGTGCCCGTTCGCTCCGGGAGCATCAAAAAGTCCGCCTGGAGAATACTTTGGAGAATACTCCGGAAAATACTCCCCGGAAATGAAGACCGCTTGCCGCCGTATTGACGGAGAGGCAAGACGGAGATGCCGGACTTGTTTTCCAGCCGTCTCCGCCGTCGGCTTTCGTCGCCCCCGCGCAGGCGGCACGGTTCCCCTCTCCCGCTCGCGGGGAAGGGCCGGGGTGGGTGGTAAGCAAAAACGATCATGCCCGGGCTTCTTCGTGGAACTTTTCAAGCAAATGCTTGAACATGGGGCCGGGCTTTCCGGAGCCGATCGCGCGACCGTCCAGGGCGACGATCGGAATCAGTTCCGCGGCACTGCCCGTCAGGAACACTTCGTCCGCCGTGTAAACATCGTACCGCGTCAGGGCGACCTCTTCGCAGGAGAGACCCTCTTTCCGGGCGATTTCGATCACCGCCGCCCGGGTGATTCCCTCCAGGATACCGGCAGCCGTGGGCGGTGTTCTCAACTTGCCGTTCTTGACGGTGAAAATGTTATCGCCCGTGCATTCGGCCACCTCGCCCTTGTCGTTAAGCATCAACGCTTCGACGCACCCGGCCAGGTGGCCTTCGATCTTCGCGAGGATGTTGTTCAGGTAGTTGAGCGATTTGATTTGCGGACTCAAACTCGCCGGGTTGGTGCGGACCGTGCCGGCCGTCACGATTCGGAGGCCCTGTTCGTAAAGCTCCTTCGGGTACAGCGCGAGATGATCCGTAATCACGATCACCTGCGGATCGGAACAGAGATGCGCGTCGAGGCCGAGCGTTCCCGCGCCGCGCGTCACGATCAGGCGGATGTAACCGTCCTTGATTTCGTTGATCGCGAGCGTTTCGTTGACCGCCTTGGCGATACCCGCTTTGCTCATCGGGCTCTCGATCGTGAGCGAACGCATCGAGTCGAAAAGGCGGTCCATGTGGGCGTCCAGCCGGAAAACCTTGCCGTTGTAGGCCCGCATCCCTTCGAATACGCCGTCCCCGTAGAGAAAACCGTGATCGAACACGCTGATCTTCGCGTCTTCTTTTGCATAATACGTGCCGTTGATATAGATTTTCAGGCCCATAAGAGTCACTCCAAAAAAAGTTCGGGTTGGCGGAATCGGATTGGCAAAACGGGATGCGGATTTCAGGTATACCGGAAACGCGACTAATGCATCGGCCAATTATACCCGGCCATCGCGAAATCGCAATCGCACGCGACAGGGGACTCGGCACGGAACTCGACGGGACTTTGAAGCCACCGGGGGCTTACTTCAAAGGAAAAATGCGATTATACTGCGATTATACCGGAGCCGTCGGGGTTTCGATAGAGGATGCAATGCTTCACAAAAGGAGTTGCCGGATGCGGTCGATTGCGGTCATGAATCAAAAAGGAGGCGTCGGCAAGACGACGACCTCGGTCAACCTGGCGGCGGCGCTGGCCATGCTGGGGAAAAAAGTCTGCCTGATCGATCTTGATCCCCAGGCCCACGCGACGCTCCATTTCGGTATCGAGCCGCAAATCGAATTCGAATCGGTCTACGACGTTCTCGTCGAGAACAAATCGATCGCCGCCGTCCGACAACAGGTCGGCGAGAATCTTTGGCTGGTCCCGGCCCACCTCGACCTGACCGGCGCCGAAGTCGAACTTGCGGGGGTGATCGGCCGCGAGCAGATTCTCAAGGACAAGCTGGACGACGACGATGCGGAGTTCGATTTCCTGTTCATCGACTGTCCGCCGTCGTTGAGTGTACTCACGCTCAACGCGCTCACGGCGGTCGACGAAGTGTTCATTCCGCTCCAGCCGCATTTTCTCGCCCTGCACGGCCTGAGCAAATTGTTGCAGACGATTGACGTGATTGCCAAACGGCTCAATCCCAAATTGCGGCTCAGCGGCGTGGTGTTTTGCATGTATGACGGCCAAACCCGGCTGGCGTCGGAAGTGGCGCAGGACATCAACGCCTTTTTTCAGCCAAAAGACGTCGAACACAAAGGCAGCAGTTCCGGCACTCTGGCTAACGTGCAGGTTTTCCAGACAAAGATTCGCAAAAATGTGCGTTTGGCGGAAGCCCCCAGTTTTGGCAGGCCCATTTTTGAGTATGATCCGAACTCCAACGGGGCGGAGGATTACCGGAATCTTGCCGGCGAAATCGTGGGACAAGCGCGATAAGGCATCCCCGCAAAATTCCCGCGAGTCGCATTCCGCAAACGTAGAGCTGCGCTCCGCGAGCGCGGCTCGTGTGGGAAAATTATCGAAAGTTTAACCTCGTCTTCATCTTGGCTTCACAGTTCTCTCACATACTGTGCGGCAAAAGTTGCGGCCTGAGAACCGCAGTCAAATTCGGGATAACCACAGGAGAACAATCATGGAAAATAAAGAAATGTCAAAACGGGAGGGCAAAAAAGAATACAAAGAACCGGTCAGGGCTTTTACGCTCGTTGAACTCTTGGTCGTGATTGCCATCATCGGAGTTTTGGTGGCCCTTCTTCTTCCCGCCGTTCAAGCGGCGCGGGAAGCGGCAC